>JAYTVG010000666.1:0-4311 GCA_043744135.1 Deltaproteobacteria bacterium
CGACGCGGTTTTCATGCGCGACATGATCAAAGACATTTTTTCGGGTGGCGACTACGAGATCGTCGGTGAGGCCGTTCACGGCGTCGAAGCTGTGGACAAATATAAAGAGCTCCGCCCCGACTTGGTCACGATGGACATCGTCATGCCGTTTAAAAGCGGCATCGAAGCAACCAAAGAGATCTTGGCGTTTGACGACAAGGCCACCATCATCATGTGCTCAGCCTTGGGACAAGAGAGCCTCGTGATGGAGGCCATCGAGGCTGGTGCTGCAGACTTCATCGTCAAGCCCTTCAAGGCCGACGACGTGCTAGCGGTCGTCAACAAGGTGCTCGCGGCGCGCGGCCGCGCGTAAGTCGCAAAGCGGCCAGCGAACAGGTCTGTGTTTGCGTCGCCATTTTGGTTCGTTCACCTCCCAAGGTCGGTGAACTTCACCGGCGTGCGGCCCGTAGGCGAGCGCTGCGTGTGAGGCGACATGGCGATCGACCAGGATAAATACCGCCGCATGTTTGTCGAGGAGGCGCGCGAAGGGCTGCGCGCGCTCGGCAACGACCTCGTCATGCTTGAAAAGTCGCAGGCGACCTCTGCTGGGGACCCCGCGCGCAAACAGATCATGGACTCGGCGTTTCGCACCGCCCACAGCATCAAGGGCATGGCGGCCGCGGTTGGCCACCCGCGCTTTGCCGCGGTCGCGCACCAGCTTGAGGAGTTGGCGGATTTGGCGCGCCAAGGGCAGGCTCTGCATGCCGACGGCTTCGATCTCTTGCTTGAGGGCTGCGACCGGTTGTCGGCGCTGGTGGAGGCGGTGGCCGGCGGCAGCGTCGACCCCGATCCCGGCGACCTGGCGTCACGCGTGGAGCGCTACGTTGCGACGGTGCGCGGCGCAACGCGCCGAAACGACGTCGTCGACACCGCCACGCACCTCCACGCTGATGGCGTGCTCACCGCCACCGCCACGACCGACGGCATCGCGGTTCGCGTCAAGATCGCGGATGACGCGTCGTTGCCTCAGGTGCGCGCGTTCGTGGTGCACAAGGCCCTAAGCCAGCTGGAGGGCTACCAGCAAACCGAGCCACCCGCCGAGAGCTTGCGCCAAAAAGAGCTGCCAGATCGCACGTTGGTGGTGCGCTTTGCGGCCGGTGCCGACATCGCGCGCATCCTCGCCGTCGCTCGCAGCCAACAAGGTGTGCACGAAGCCAACGTCGTCGTGGCGCGGGCGGCGCCGGCAACTGCCGTGGAGCCGGAGCGCAAGGTCGGCGGTGACGATGTGGACCGCACCGTGCGCGTGCGCACCGCGCTGCTCGACGAGTTCATCGACTCTGTCGGTGAGCTGCTACTCGCGCGCTCCAAGATGCGGGCGCTGGCGCAAAAGCTCGAACGCCCAGAGCTGTACGATCTCGTTGACGAGGTTGATCGACTGACCCGAGACCTCAACGGCCGCGTGGTGGCGGCGCGCATGAGTCCGCTGGCGTTCATCACCGAGACGTTTCCGCGTGTGGTCCGCGATCTCGCGCGCTTGCAAAAAAAGAGCGTGGACTTTCAGATGCTCGGCACCGCCATTGAACTCGATCGCGCGATCTTAGACGAGCTGTCGGCGCCGTTTTTGCACATGTTGCGAAACGCTGTGGATCACGCGCACGAGGGTGATGAGGCCCGACGCCTCGCTGGCAAGGCCCCGACCATGAAGCTCACGCTCAGCGCCAGCCGCGACCGCGACAACGTGCTTCTCGAGCTCAAAGACGACGGTGGCGGCGTCGATGCAGTTCGCGTCAAAGCGCGCGCGGTGCAGCGTCAGCTCATCTCGGCGGCGAGTGCCGCGGCATTGTCCGACGCTCAAGCGCTCGAACTCATCTGCCTGCCAGGCTTTTCGACGGTGGAAAACGTCAACGAAACATCGGGGCGCGGGGTCGGCATGGATGTCGTTAAGGCCAAGGTCGAACGCGTCGGCGGCTCGCTTAAGATTGAGTCGCACGTCGGCATCGGCACGCGCTTAGTCTTACAGCTGCCGTTGACCGTTGCGATCATTCAAGTGCTCGTCGTCGAGGCCGGCAACACCACCGACGCGTACACCATCCCGGTCAATCGCGTCGAACGTGCTGTCGACTTGGATCTCGCTGACGTGTCGTTTGCCAACGGCAGGACGTGGATGCGCGTCGGCGAAGACCTGGTGCCGCTCATCGACCTTGCCGAGGAGCTTGGCCATCCGCCACGTGGCGTGTTTGCTGCCGAGACCGCGGCGGCAGGCACCGTCATCATGGTGGGGCGTGGTACCGAGCTGACCGCCGTTCGCGTCGACCGCATCTTGGGCCAAGAAGAGGTGGTGGCCAAACCGCTCGGCATGCCGCTCGCAAAGCTGCCGTATCTGTCGGGCGCAGCGATCTTGTCGGACGGACGTGCGGCATTGGTGCTCGAGCCGATCCGTCTGTCGCGCGCGGCACTGCCTCGCCGCGAGATGCACATCGACCAAACCACCCCACAGCCGCTACCCTCGCGCCCGTGATGTCTTCGCCCCCACATCTCGCGCAAATGGACGCCGGCGCGCGTGCAGCGGCGACGGCTCTGCAGCGGCTGTTGCGCCGCACGTGCACGTTGGCGCCGGTGCAGCGTGGCGTGTCATCGACCCAGCTCGCACACGACAGCACCCTGGTCGTGCGTTTTGTGTGCGCGGGTCTAGTTCCCGCGGGATTTTGTATCGTCGTGTCGGGTCGACACGCGACGCGTTTGGCGCATCTATTAGTGCGGCAAGGCGTCGCCGACCTCGCGGTGGTGCGGTCCGCGCTTGAAGAATGCGGCAACATCGCGGCGTCAGCGTTTTTAAACGGCGTCGCTGAGATCACGCGCACGTCGTTGGTCCCGAGCGTCCCGCAATTTTTTCGCGGCGAAACCCGCGCCGTCACCAGCTTCATCCATGACGATGCGCTGTCAGTGCTGGTGCACATCAGTCCCGACGAAAACGCCGAGGTCGATGATGGGGCAAGCGAGCTGTTGATGGTGTGGCATGCGTGACGCCGAAACGTCGAGGTGCACGATCGAAGCGCGCTGCAGCTAGGCGCGCAGCCCATTGAGGATAAGGTTAATGACGTGGCCCGGGATCTCCCACGGATCCCCAACAGCCTCGTCCGCCATGATGGCATGCAGCAAGCGCTCCACGGCGCCGATGACGACGAGACTAGAGATCTCCGGCGGAAACGGCCGCAGCAGCCCGCGCGCGGCTGCCACGCGTGAATGCGCCACGGCTTTTTGCGCCACCAACAACGACACCCGCCGCGCCGGCCCGCGCGCGCTGTCCAGCGGACCTTTCGACTCTGCGAGATACAGCTGCACGACGTCACCGAGGTTCAAAAACAAATGACCTAGGCCGGTGCCGATGACGTCGTAGGAGGCAAACGCCTCGTCGTTGCTGTTGGCATCGCGCAGCTGCTGCGTGCTGTCATCAAAGATACGCTCAACGCTGGCCGCGAGAGGGGCGAACAACGTCTCCGTGAGCGCAAGCTTGTCGTCGAAATAGCGGTAAAAACTCCCCTTCGCGACGCCCGCACGCGTGGTGATGTCCTCGATAGTGACGGCCTCGATCCCGCGCTGCAAAAACAACGCGAGCGCCGCGTCGAGGATGGTTTTCGTGCGCGCCTTGCGGTTGGTGTCGCGCGCTCCGCCGGGTTGCCCAGGTCGTTGTGACGGGACCTTCGCAGCTGCACCGCCCGCCAGCGCAGGCACACGCTTCGATCGTCGCCCCGCTACAGTCGTGCTGACGCTGGTTGCGCTGGATCGTTTCTTGGCGACGTTCATGGCGCGCGACCATGGCAGATGTTCAATGAAGTCGGGAGATCCAGCACAGAAAAAATCAGCACGAGCGCCGGCCGCACCGTCCTTGAGCCTACGCGTGATCGTTCACCGCAATCGCGCATCAGGTGGCACGCGTTGCGCTGCACCGCTTGCAAAACCCGCTGAAATATACCATGACCCACCAGTCACATCTAAGCGAGGTGCTTCAATGATCGGAATTCCTGTCGGCCTCGCCTACGCAAACGCCATGGAGTGGGTGTTGCACAAACACCTGCTGCATGGCCGCGGAAGGGACAAGACGAGTTTTTGGTCGTTTCACTGGCACGAGCACCACAACAAATCACGGCGCCACGGCATGGACGACGACCAGTACCAGCGGCCGCCCTTCCGCCGTTTTGACGCGCACACCAAAGAGACGCTCGCGCTGTTGGCGGGCGCCGCCGTGCACGCGCCGCTGCTGCCCGTGGCGCCGTTTTTTACCTTGACCGTGTGGTTCAGTGCGGCTCGTTACTATCGCGTCCACAAGCGCGC
>JAYTVG010000667.1:0-4299 GCA_043744135.1 Deltaproteobacteria bacterium
CGTGCACGTGTTGTTGTGGCTGACAGTCCAGGTCGTTTTAGGAGTCGTGATCCCAGCTGCGGATCCGCCACACGACCAGGTGCGTGTTTTACCAGCGACGTTGAGCGCACTCGATAGCGCCGCTGCCAAGGTCGACGAGTTCGCGGTCGTCGTGCAGCGCGCAAGCGAGGCCGACGTGCGCGCGGCGTTTTGCCAAGGACGCGCGTGTTTGTCAGCGGCGGAGACAACGCTCGCCCTCGATGACGCCAAAAGTCTCGGCGTTGCGTGCGGACCAACCGACGCGATGTGTTGGCAGCGGTTTTTGGCGTTGTCAGCCTTGCACGGTGTGCTCGTCGTTTCGAAAACGACCGACGGCTCGCACGCGTTGTTGATCACCGTCGGCGCCCCCACCCGCAGCATCGACGACACCGCAGCGCAAACGGAGCGCAATTTGGTGCTGCGCGCGCTGGGGGAATCCAACGGCGACGGGCCTGCACCCCAAGCCGTCGCGTCGCCCCCTTCAAAAGAGACCGCGGATGCAATTGTTCACCTCTCAAGGTCGGTGAAATCCGCCGAGTCGCCTGACACGATCGCCCCCGTCGTGGTCGCGCCGGCGTCAGCACTCAACGTGGCGCCGCTCGCGGTCGTTGCTGCTGGCACGGTGGTGTGCGTCGGATCCGCCGTGGCCGCCGAGCTGGTGAGCTTGAGTCTGCTTGACTCGTTGAACAAGGCCAAAGACGGCACCGCCAGCCTCGACAACTACGCATTGCGCAACGGCATCTTCATTGGACTCGTCGGCGTCAGCGTGCTCGGTGCGCTGACCGTTGCGTCGGCCGTCGTGTGGTGGGCCACGCAGTAGTGTGAACGCAGGGCTGCGCTACTGAGCGTCAAAGCCTTGATCGACGACGACGAGCGCGCCGCCGCCAACGAACGCCGCTGCGCCGACCAGCACACCGACCACCAACAACGGCTGCGTCGATAAAAAATCCGATCCCGCAACGCCAATGCCGACACCCGACGCCACCATGGCCAAAATGCCCGCGGTCAACACGCCCGCGCCGACGTAGGTGATGATGCTCGGCGTCGTGCGCGGCGATGTCGGCACGGCGGCAGCGGGAGGCGCATCTACAACGGCGATGCGCACCAATGCGTTGCCGTAACGATCGTTTAACGTCACCGCCAACGCGTCGCTTTGCGCGACGTCCAGGCCGCTGATCTTGTGTGAGGCATGGCCCACCTCCAGTGGCACGTGCCCGATCACTTGGTCGTCGAGCAGCACACTGGCGGATTGCGCGAGCTGCAGATCATCGTCGACCAACGTGAGCTTCAAGGCGTCACCGCTGCGCTCGGCGCGCAGCACCAATCCGTGTGCAGGGAGGGCGTGCTGCGCGCGGGCGAACGCCTCGGTGCTGCGTTGGGTCGGGGCCTCCGACGTCGGATCGATGCGCAGCGCGACCGCAAACGAGCGCTGGGCGCGGTCGGCGTCGTTCATGACGACATCACAGCCGCCGCTCAACAGCCACGCCTGCGCGGTTTGCCGCGGGCTCAGCACGCCGAGCTGAAGCGCCGCGAGCGCCAACGCCCGGCACTCAGGTTGACTCGCGAGCAGCGCTGTTTGCGCCGCGTTGAGCGAAACGCTGACGGCGTCGCGCGAGTCGCCGGCACTGGCTCGGGAGCTAGCGGGCTCGGCGAGCTGCGCGGGTGGTGGCTGTGGGGCGGGGGGCTGTGCGGGCGCAGGCTGCGCCGGTTCAGGCTGTGCGAGTACCGAAGTGCACACAAAAGCGAACACCATCGCAAGCGCGTGCGCACGTCGCTGCGCGGCCCGCGTGCCGCGCCAACCCTCGACACCCCAAAGCACGTTGTGCTCGCCGATCATCGTGACGCGTCTTTAGCACCCAAAGTCGCAAACCGCGGCAGTTTCTTCGATCCAGCCGACGTGTTGCCTCGCTCGTTTTGAGCGCGCGCACCGCCGGCGAAGTTGAGCTACATTGCCCGCACCTTGAGCCGCGTGTTTGGTAAGTACGAAAAAATTCGACGCATCGCCATGGGCGGCATGGGCGAAGTATTTTTGGCGCGTCAAATCGGCGTGCTCGACAGACTCGCGATCCTCAAAAGTCTGCGCACCGATTTGACGCAAGAAGCCGACTTCGTCGACCAGTTCTTAGACGAAGCGCGCGTCGCAGCCACCCTCAACCACCCCAACATCGTCAGCATCTACGACGTCGGTGACGACGCAGGCACGTACTATATCGCGATGGAGTACGTGCCGGGAGAGGACCTGTCGAAGTTGTGGTACGCGGCCGCCAAGGCGGGTGTCGGCTTGCCGTTTCAAGTCAGCGTGCGCGTGTGTTTTGAGGCGGCGCTCGCCTTAGACCACGCGCACAAAGCCAAAGATGTGCGCGGCTCGCCGCTCAACATCGTGCACCGAGACGTCAGCCCGCAAAACATCATGGTGAGGGGTGACGGCGTCGTCAAACTCGTCGATTTCGGCATCGCCAAGGCCGCCAACAAAGCGTCGCGCACGCAGGCGGGTATGGTGAAGGGCAAGCTGCAGTACATGTCGCCTGAGCAAGTGCGCGGCGAAGCGCTCGACGGTCGCAGCGATCAGTTCTCACTCGGCGCCGTGTTGTGGGAGATGTGCACGGGGCGTCGCTTGTTCAAGTCTGAAAACGAGGTCGGCACCATCAACAAAATCTTGCAGGCGCCGGTGCCGCGCCCCTCGGTGCACGTGCCGGGATTTCCCCCCGAGCTCGAATCCGCCATCATGAAGATGCTGCAGCGCGATGCCGACCAGCGCTACCGTTCGCTCGGTGAAGTTGCAGCCGACCTCAAGCTGTATCTCGATCGCTCCGCCATCACCAACGGCGAGGTGTCGGTGGCGGCGTTCGTGCAGCAAGTCTTGGGCAACGAGCTCGAAGAACGCACGCGCGACCTGACGCCGATGGACAACACAGAGGCGGCAGCTCCGCTCCCCAAGCGCCCGTCGAGCGTGTCGGGTCGAAACCCCTCGGTGCGGCCGCTGGTAGAGCCCGGCGCAGCGCCCTTCGTGCCGCCCAAGCCCGCCGCCGTGATGGCGCCGTCCGCATCTGAATATGCGGTGCCGGTGCAACCCGTGCTCGGGCAGGCGCGCACCGAAAACGGCATCGTGGCGTTTTCGTATATGGGCGGCTTGCATCAGCTGATTTTGGATGGCGTCGTCGACGCAAGCGACAGCTACACCATCGACGGCCACAAATGGCAGCGGGTGTCCGAGACGCGCGAGCTGCAAAAATTCGTCGAGATCGCCGCGGCCGCGCGCGCGGTCTCAACGCTGCCGACGCGTGGTTCTGATCGCGTGCGCGCGTCGTTGCCCGCGTCGGCCGATCTGACACTGCCGCTGACGCGTGCGCCCAGCGATGTGCGCGCCACACAACCGGTGCCGATGAACGACAACGTCACGACTGAACTACCGGTTGCCCGCTTAGATGGGCCGCACACGACCACCTTTGCGCACGACAACCCCGCCACACTGAATCTGAACCTCGGCCCCGACCAAGGCACCGACCCAGCGACCGGCGCGTTTTCGCTTGGGGACTTGCCCGTGGCTCAAACCGGCACGTGGGCGGCGCCCGATGTCAACGCCGCGCTGCAGGCCCAGCGCGCGCAACGAGACGCGGATGAGCTCGACAGCAAGCACGCTGGCCGCAAACGTTGGTCGACCGCATCGTGGGTGCTGCTTGGAGTGCTCGGCGCGGTGATGCTCGTCGGTGCGGCGGCCTATGTCGTGGGGCCGAAGTTGTGGGGTGACGCCGCTGTCGACAGCCAGTCGCCGATCAACAGCGAGGTCGCGCGTGCACTCACGGCCCTGCAAAGCGACGACCCCGCGGTGCTCGAAGCATTGCTTGCTGGGCTCAGCGCTGGCGATGCCAGCAGCGTGGGCGTACATGCTGCCGCGTCGCTGCTTCACAGCCGCTTGGCCCGCATCGAACTCGACGCCATGCGTTTCAAACAAGCGCAGCATGGCGCGGTGGTCGCGCCCAGCGCTGTCGTGATGCGCCATCGCAGCGACAGCTATAAAGAAGCAAACGCGGCGCAACAAAATCCGTCGTCGTCAAATGCGTCGCGCTTTGCAGATGCGTTGGCTGCCCTCGCGATGGCGCTGTACCACGCCGACTTGGGCGCGGCGCTTGAGTTCGACACCCAAGCCGAGCGGGTTCGTCGCGATCCCACCACCGCGCTCGCCAAACAGTTCGACGACGAACTGACGCTCGCGCGACAGCTGATGCAGGCAAACACGCTCATCCAAAGCGTGTCGCAACTGAGCGCAACTGCGTCACGCAC
>JAYTVG010000668.1:0-4299 GCA_043744135.1 Deltaproteobacteria bacterium
GCTTCCGCCTTGAGCCCCTTGGATCCGGGCAGGCCGACGACGTCGCCATCGCGCAGTGCCGCGCGGTGTTTGTGCACGCGTCAGCCGGTGCGCGCGCAAAAGATCCAAGCGGTGCGTCGATGCTCGTGACGCTGCGCGACGGACGCACCGCCCAGGGCGCGTCAGACGACTACCAAGCCGGCGCGCCGACGTTTTCGCTGGTGCCGTCGGGGCGCGGCCAGTTTGAGCGGGTGATCATCAACGCAGCGTACGTCCAAACCGTCTCGTAGCGGGCAGCGCGGGTCGACGGCGCGATAGCGCATCTCAGCGTGACGCGGATTGGCCGACGCGGCCGACTTCGAGCAGTGTCCTTGGTGCGTCAAACTGGCCGTCGCCGACCGCGCCCAACTTCGGGCGCAGCTCCTTGCGCAGCCACGCCAGCTCGGGCGCCGTCAAGCCCTCCGCCGCGTGCAGCGCTTGGTACAATCTCGCGCGGTGCACGAAGCGGTTGTCCAGGCCGCGGTCGCTGGCGTAGTCGACGGCTTGCGTCAGCACGCCGCGGCCCACGGCCTCCAGCGGCAACGCGAGCTGCGACAGCGTGGCATCAAACGCGCGCCGCTCGCGCCGGGTGCTTTGCGCTGGGTACGGCAGCCGACGAATGCGCGCGCCCAAGTCAAGGTGCAGCTCGGCGATGCGCACGAGCGCCAACACGTGATCGGTCGGCGTGTCGGTGTGGGCGAGCGCGTCCAGATACAGCAAGCGCAAGCTCTCTAAAGTCGCGGTCTGCTGCTCCACCTCATCGCGGTTGTGCAACGGGGTCGCGACGAACACCTTAAAGTCACGCTCGAGCACCAACAAACGCCGGGTGGCCAACGCGTCGCTGGCGGGTGCGTGCGCGCAGCCGGCGGCGACAAACGCGCCGCACAACACTGCACCGACCTTCGTGCGCCATGTTCGCATTCCTCAGGGTACGGTTTGGCGAAGCGTCTGCCCAATTCACCGGCGCCTGTGTGTGATCGCGAGCCATGCGTGCGGGGTGCCACAGCGATGGGCGAGCGTGTATGCGTGGCGGGCTTGTGGCTAAGCGCCGCACCCGGCAACAACGCCCACGCGGGAAACAATGCCCGCCCCGAAACCGCCGTGGATCGCGAGCTGTACAGTTCGCGAACCCTTGTGTTGTTGGCGGTTTGTCGCGATGGTTCGCCGTGCTCATATGGATGGTGCTTTTGTTGGCGACAGCACCCGACGCACCGGCGCCGGGACTGCCAGAAGCGCTCCCGCCACTCAACGAACGCTTGCTGACGGAGCTGATGAGCGCAGCACCCGAGCCGGGTCAACGCGCCCCGCTGCGCATGTTTGGCCAAGGGCGCTTGCGCGCTGAACTTGACGAATCGCGCGACCTGTCAGCCCTGCCCGACACCGCGTTTGGCGCGACGCTGACCGGCCGCATCGGTATCGAAGCCTCGACGAACACCGTCCGCGCCACGTTGGTGGTCGGTGACGGCGGGCGGCTGGGACCAAGCGCGCGGTTGCCGACACTTGTGCCGCGGCCGTTCGCTGCCGTGCTGCTGCAAGCTGAGCTCGCCGTCGACGTTGATCTGGTGGGGATGCGCGCGGCGTGTGCGCTGGGCCGTGCGCCGCTTGTCATAGCCGATGGGCGCTTTATCGGCGCGGAAGCGTGGGACGCACGTGGGCGTTTCGTCGACGGTGCGCGCGTCATCGTGCACGGCGATAGCGTCGAGGCCACGTTTGCGGCTGTGTCGCTCGATTCAGCGCAAAGCGACGCGTTGCCGACGCTACCATCGGCAAGCGCCCTCGGCAGTGGCTTGTTGGTGGCAAGCTTCCACGCCACCCCGGTCGAGGGCGTCGTGCTCGACAGCTATGCGTGGCTGCACCGCGACGCGTCGACGGTCGCCCAAGCCGTGACGGTGCCGAACCTCGGTGCGCGCCTAACGACCCAACTCGGCCGTGTCCAGCTCGCCGCTGGTGGCGATGTGCAAGGCACCGTCCGCGACGTGCGCACCGACACGTTCATCGCCGGCACCGCCGCGCACGGCGAGGCCACTGCGCGTGTCACAGCGCCGTTGTCGATGCTGGTCGACGCGCCCGATCCGTTCGCCGCGCTGCACGTCGAGTTCACCCGCGGCACTGTCGTACAGGGCCAAAGCTTTCGCGCACCGCTACCGACGCAACACGGCGCCTTGGGTGAACTGGACTTTTTTCGCGCCGACAACACCGCCAGCGCGACGCTGAGCCTGGGCGGACAAACTGCAGGAGGGTTGCTGATGCAAGCAAACCTGCTCGCCATCGGTGCCGCGGATGCAAACGCGGCCATCAAAGACATCGACGGGCGCGCGTGGCGCAACCAAACACCCAACCCTGTCGCGGTGTTCGTGGAGGCGAATGCGCGCTTCCGTGTGCCGCTCACGCGCACGATCTCCCTCGGCGGCGTCTACGCGGTGGGTGTGCCGGGACAGCTCTTGGTCGGCGACGCCCCTGCGCAGCGTCTGCTTGTGACCTTGAGTTTTTGTGCGGACAGCGACGGCAAGATATCGCCGCTGCCGTAACAGCTGGCAGCGGCTTCCTCGACCGCCGACAACCACGCGGCGATTGTCGACGTGCCGGGATGCAGGGTGCCTCACGGCCCGCGAAAAAAACAACGAATTGGCTCAACGCTTTTGCAGCGCGTCGCCCTTGGTGTTGAAGATCGTCAGCACCTCGCGCTGCGCGAATTCATCGTCCTCGCGCGCCACCACCGTGATGACGTTGACGCCCGGCTTGAGGGCGAGCGTGTGCTTGAGTTGAAACACCGTCGGCCCCTTCGAACGGACGCTCTCGTAGCGCACCTTTTGGTCACCGACGAACACGTAGGCGTCTTCGACGGGTCCGTCGTCGTCGATGCGGGCGTCGAGCGCGTAGCTGTCGGTATCCACCACCACCGTGCCTGTTGGCGCGCCTTCAAAGCGAATGCGGGGCGGATCGCGGCCATACACCAGGCTTAAGCCCTTGGGCTCGCCGTTGGCGTCGAGGGTGAGCTTGCCTTTGCTGGGCGCCACGCCCGTCGACGGCACGTAGCCGACGAACGAGCCGGTCTTTACGCGCGTGAAGCCATTGATCTCGCCGAGTGCGTCAAAGCGCGTGCCGCCAAGCGCGGTGGCGAGCACGGCCGCGTGGTCGTCGGCCGCCGCGTACACGGTGGTCGACGCGCTGGCTTGCACCACGCCGTTTTTCTTTTTCACCTCGCCGCTGGTCGCAGGTTTGATGGGCAGCGCGAGCTTTTCCACCAGCAAGTCGCCGGTGACCGCATCGAACAGCTGCATGCGCAGCTCGACGTTGCCGCTGCTGCCCTTCATGACGTCGGACGCGACATGGTTGCTATCGACGTCAGTGGGCGCTTTGGGCTGCACCTTAAACGCAAAGCGTGCGACCGACGACCCACCGGGCTTGATGGCGGCAAGTTTCTGCCGGCCGGTTTCAATAAACGTTTCCGCGCCGCCGAGGTTTTTGAGGAGCGCGGTCGGTTCTGTCGATGCGCCCAGACCGGTGTTTTTCACATTCACCACCAAGTCGACCTGCTCCCCCACTTGCAGCAAGCCGTCGCCGTTGCCGCCGCGCGTGTCGTCGATGAACATGGCGTACGAAAAGCGCGGGCGTGGATTGCCGTTGATGGTGACGGGAACGTCGAGCTGCGCGAGCTCACGCTTGTCGTCAAAAAACGCCACGCGCACCAAGTCGCGGCGCGACGACAGCTCCTTAGGCACCTTCATCTCCACCGTCCAGGCGCGTTTTTCTTGCGGCATCAACTTGCCAAACAGCAGCTCGCGGTCCGCGAACAAGCCCATGGTGGCCTGCGTGTTGCCGCGCAAGCGGTACAGCGGCTGCGTGGAGGTGTTGGTGGCTTCAACCGTCAACTTGAGGCTACCGCCGGCGGTCGCGGGTTCGATCGCAGTCACCGTAGCGCTGACGGCAGGGGCCGCGCCTGCGACGGTCGTGCCGGCGGGGGCGCGCGTCCAATCGATACCGAGTTTCAACAGCGCCTGGTCGATCTTTGCGTCCTGCTCCGCGGACACGGCGTCCATCACCGGCTTCATCTGCTGCAACATCTGGTCGCGGCTTTGCGAAGTGGCGAACTCGAGCAAACGGCGCGCAAAGGTGATCTCGAAGTCTTCCTGAAATTTAGTGGAGGCGGCGCGGCGCTCAAGCTCAGCATCGTCGAGTGTCTCCGCGAGATACGCGAGGTTGTAGACGCTCTCGCGCTTTTTGGTGTGCGAGTCGTCGAGGTGGGATTCCAGATCTTCTTCGCGCGTATGCGTGTCTGGG
>JAYTVG010000669.1:0-4274 GCA_043744135.1 Deltaproteobacteria bacterium
CGTCGCTGTCGTCAAGCGACGTCCTCGCACCGTCGTGCTCAGGACCTTCTCCAAAGCCTACGGCTTGGCGGGTTTGCGCATCGGTTACTCGGTCAGCGACCCAGCGATAGCCGACCTGCTCAACAAGATGCGCGACGCGTTTAACACCAACAACATCGCGCAAGCCGCAGCACTCGCAGCACTCGACGATCCATCACACGTCGTACGTTGCGTCGAGCACAACGCGCGCGCGCTGCCGCGGTTGGCGGCGGCGCTGATGGATCGCGGCATGGAGGTCGCAACGTCGCACGGCAATTTCGTCTTGGTCTCGGTGCCGGCGCACATCTACGCGGACGTCGCTGCGCTTAACGTGGAGCTGTTGAAGCGGGGCTTAATCGTGCGGCCGCTCGCCAACTACGAGCTACCGCGCGCGTTGCGCATCACGGTCGGGACCGACGCCGAAAATGGCCGCTTGCTCGCGGCACTCGACGACATTTTTCAGCGCGACGTGGCCACACGCCCCTTCGTCGTCGCACTCGACGGACCCGCGGGCGCCGGCAAGTCCACCGTCGCTAAGCGGTTGGCGCAACTGGCGGATCTGTCGCTGGTGGACACCGGTGCCATCTATCGTTGCGTGGCTTGGGTGGCACTCAAACGTGGCGTCAGTCTCGACGACGGCGTCGCACTTGGCGCCATCGCTAGCGACCTGTCTCGCAAGTTGCGTTTTGAGATGCGCGACGGCAGCAATTGCGTACTCCTCGACGGCGACGACGTCAGCGCCGCCATCCGCACACCCGACGTCAGCACGGCGGCGTCAGCCGTCAGCCGCCATCCCGACGTGCGCGATGCATTGCTCGGGCTGCAGCGCGCGCTCGGCAGCACGTCTGCGAGTGGCACCGTGCTTGAGGGCCGCGACATCGGCACCGTGGTGTTCCCCAATGCGCGCATCAAGGTGTTTGTGACTGCGACGCCGCGTGAGCGGGCGCTGCGTCGGCAAAAGGAGCTCGCGGACAAGGGCACTGCCGAGCCGTTTGACAAGGTGTTCGCAGAGTTGTTGGCGCGCGACACGCAGGACACGCAGCGCGCGGTCGCGCCGCTGAAACCTGCGCCCGACGCCTACTTCGTCGACACCACCGACAAAACCCAAGATGAAGTTGTCGCAGAGCTTCTAACCCTCGTGCAAGGAGCGCGCTGATGTCGAGCGAACCGTTGCGCGCCGTCAAGGGGATGAACGATTTGTTCGAAGCGGAGCTCGGCAGTTGGCGCCACCTCGAGCAAGTCGCGCGCGAGACGTTTTTGGCGTACGGCTTTGGCGAGATTCGCACCCCCATCGTCGAAGACCTCGCGCTGTTTGTGCGTGGCGTCGGTGAGGGCACAGACATCGTCGGCAAAGAGATGTTCGCGTTCGGTGATCGTGACGGTGACAAGCGCTTGTGTCTGCGGCCGGAGAACACAGCAGGCGTGGTGCGCGCGATGATTGAAAACGGCAAGATCATGGCCGACGCGTTTCACAAGGTGTTTTACGTCGGCGCGCAGTTTCGCAATGAGCGTCCTCAAGCGGGGCGCTTTCGTCAGTTTCATCAGCTCGGTGCCGAGGTGTTGGGTTTCGCCGAAGCGAGCGCTGACGTCGAGGTGATCGCGTGCGTGCATACTGTGCTGAAGCGTCTTGGGATCGCTGACGCCACTTTGCACCTCAACTCCCTTGGCGACGCCAGCGATCGGCCCCGCTACCGCGATGCGCTGGTCGCGTACTTCACGCCGCAGCTCGCCGCGCTGTCCAACGACAGCAAAGAGCGCCTGCAGACGAATCCGTTGCGCATCTTAGACAGCAAAGACGCGCGCGACCGCGCGCTGTGTGCCTCGGCCCCAAAGCCGCGCGAGTTCCTGTCTGCGGAGGCGCGCGCCCACTTTGACGAGGTCACCGCGCGCTTGACCGCGCTGGGGATCCCGTTTTTGTTGGACGATCAGCTGGTGCGTGGTTTGGACTACTACACGCGCACGGTGTTCGAATTCATCGGGCGCGAAGGCCTCGGTGCGCAAAGTGCGCTGGCCGCCGGAGGGCGATACGACGGTCTCGTCGCGCACTTGGGCGCGCGCCCCACCCCCGCGATCGGCTTCGCGGCAGGCATCGAGCGCCTGATCTTGTCGATGCGCGCGCACGGACACACCGCGCCGCCGTCGCCGCCGGCGCTCGCGCTGATTGGGGCGGACGATGAAGGACGTACCTTTGCGCACACGCTGGCGTTTCAGTTGCGCGCGCGCGGGGTCAGCGTTGACGTCGATTTGCGCACGCGCGGGGTGGCGGCTTTGATGCGCCACGCGAGCAAAAGCGGCGCGCGCTTTACGCTGGTGCTCGGTTCGAGGGAGATTGCGCAAGGTCGCGGCGAACTGAAGGCAATGGCCACTGGCAACGTCCAAGGTATCGCGCTCGATGAACACGCGTTGCACAGCGCTCTTGCTTAGAATCTCGCTGCCCTGAGGTCATATCGACATGCGGAATTCGATTGTTCATCTCCCAAGGTCGATGAATTGCTTTGGCCACCTCCCACGGTCGGTGGATTTGATTGCTCATCTCCCAAGGTCGGTGAGTTTGATGTGTGCTGGTCGCGTCCCAAGGTCGGCGGTGCGTTCGCTCTTGTCGGTCGTGGCGTTTTTTCCGATGTTGGTGAGCACGGCGCGGGCCGAGACCACCGCCCCTGCGCAGGTAGCGCCAGCGGGATTGGCGGTCGGCGTCGCGGCACCGCACTTTTTGCTCAGCGTCGTCAATGACGCCGTTGACGCCGACGGCAAAAAGCTCGCGCGCTTTGGGCCGGAGCGGTGGACGGGTCTGCCGCCGCAACCGAGCGGTGCCCCAGCGGTCGGGCAAAAAAAGCTCGTGCTGCTGAGCTTTTTCGCGACGTATTGCGAGCCCTGCAAAAAGGAGATGCCTGAGTTGTCGCGCATCTACGACACCTACAAAGACCAAGGCCTGGGCGTGATGTTGGTGTCCATCGATAAGGGCGACGAGCAAAAACAGCAGATCATCGACCTCGCCAAAACCAACGCGGTGAAGTTTCCCGTCATGCACGATCGCTTTCAGATCGTCGCGCGCCGCTACGTCGCCGAACGCTTGCCGTACGTGTTGTTGCTCGACGGTGCGGGCAACGTCACCACCGTGCACACCGGCTACACTGACGACGTCAAAGCGGCACTCGAAAACGAAGTGCGTGCCGGCCTCGGCTTGGCGCCGCTACCGCCACCTGCAGTCGTTGAGACCCCAAAGGTGAAGCCCACCACGACAAAAAAGAAATCCAAAGCGGGAGGGAGCGGTTGATGCGTATCGCGTTGTTGCGCAAGGTCGTGCGCGTATCCGGCGTCGTTTGGTGCGCGATCGTCGCCACACCGGGCGCAGCTGCGGACGCGCCGGCACGCATCAGCCTGTATGTCGACGACGTCACGCCCGCCGACAAAACCCTCGCCAACGATGCGTCGGCGCTCACCACGATGCTGTGCAGCAACCTCGCCAAAGACAAACGCTTCGACGTGTTGTGCGCGCCGGATGTGCGTCAGGTGCTGCAATTTTCCGCCAACGTGTCGCTCATCGGCGGCGCCTCGAGCACAAATCCCCTTGAACGCCGGCTCGACATGGTGAGCCACGTCGTCAACGCCAGCTTTCGCAAAGACCACGACAAGTTCGTGTTTCAGGTCAAAGCCGGCCCGCGTTCGCCGCAGTCCGACCGCATCGCCATGTTCACCGAAGCGCCCGTGGTGGCGTTTGAGGAGACGGCCACGAACGCTAAGGCGTTTCTCGACGCGGCGGGCAACACGTCAGCGCGCGTCGCGGCAGCGTTGCTTGCTCCCCCCTCGTCGGCGCCACCAGCGCTGCTGCCGCCTGTGGCGCCCAAATAGCGGTCGGGGCGACGACGAATCGCTACAGCGCATGCCAAAAAAAACGGCACCGAAGTGCCGTTTAGACGTCTGAATTTTGGTGCGCGAAGGGAGACTCGAACTCCCATGCCTTTCGGCGCTACCACCTCAAGGTAGTGTGTCTACCAGTTCCACCATCCGCGCGCGCCGCGATCCGAACGTCTTGGGTTGTGCACTTGCGCCGCGAAGAAATCAAGACCTTGTTACGGGCTCGGGACGGTCGGTGGTGCGGGCGCGGGGGGCGGGTCACCCGCGGCGGGAGCTGGTACTGCCGGTGGCAGCGCGGTCGATGGCAGTCCTGGTACGACTCCGTCCGCCGGTTTGTCGTCGACAACAACGGGTGCCGTGCGGCCTTTCATGACCGATGAGCCGCGCGTCACGAAGTAGGA
>JAYTVG010000670.1:0-1344 GCA_043744135.1 Deltaproteobacteria bacterium
ACCCGCGCAGAAAATGCGCAGGGTTTCTCTATCACCCCAGCCACCCACCCACAAACGGGCTCACGCACTGTGGGCGAGTGTCGTTTGCCGCTTTTGGCGCTGGGCAGATGTGACGACGAGCCCGACGGGTGGTCGCAGCGTTGCTTCGCTGCGGTGCTCGTGGTGTCGACAGCAAGCCCCCGCACGTTTGACGCCGAGAGCGAAACTATTCGGCAGCGTAAAGCGCCACAAGCGTGGCGCCGACACCTACCAGCACCAAACCAACGGGGACAGTCACCGACGCCACCACGAGTTCAATGTTGAGTGCGTCGGCCGCGGCCTTCGCGTCGGTTTGAAACGACTGAGGGTCGCTCGCGATGGCGTAGTCGTTGATCGCCAGGCCGGTAAACACGCTGCCGACGATCAGCGTGCCTAGCCCCGCAGCGACGGCGCCGATCCCTCCGACAAAAACCGGATTCAAGCCAGCGCCCGAGGACGCGCCGATTTCTGCCGGCGTGCCCGTTGGGAGCGTGCCCGTTGGGGGCGTGCCCGTCGGGGGCGTGCCCGTCGGGGGAGTGCCCGTCGGGGGAGTGCCCGTCGGGGGAGTGTTCGTCTGACCGGTGTCGGCCGCTAGCTTGTTTTTTTCTTGGGTGAACAGCTCGACGATGCGCGGTGACACGTTGCTGGGCAGCACAACTGCGCGGTCAGCGCGCAGCGCGTCGGCGAAGTTGCGGCGGGCTGCGTCGAGATCGCCGGTCCCAGCATACGACAACCCCAACCACAGCAGCGCCGTCGCCTTGTCGGGGGCAGCCAGAGTTGAACGGACCGCGACCTCTTCGAAACGGAAGATCGCCTGTTCGTACTCCAAGCTGCGGTACAACCGCGTGCCCTCGTCAAACGACGCGTCCCCCGCGAGCGTTGCGGCCAAAAACATGAGGACGGTCGCGGGCAAGCCGAACATGCCGTTGGCATATAGCACCCAACGCGCACGGCGAGCATCCGTGAAATTCGTCAACTGGGCGCACGGCGGGCGCGGCTATTTGCCGATGCAAAATCGCGAAAAAATCGCGTCCAGCACCTCTTGGCCAGCGTCGTGGCCAAACAGACCATCCGAAATGGCGGCCGCGCGGCGCAGCTCGCTGGCAACCACCTCACCGTGGGCGTGCGCGCGCAACGCGTCGATGGCGTGACCGACACAGTCGTGCATCTCTTGGACGCTTTGCACCTGGCGCGCGCGCAGCAGTGTCGCTTCGCCGTCGCCAGCGCCACCGCCACGCAGCGCGTGCGCGATGGCCGCGCGCAAAGCGGGCATGCCCTGACCGGTGTGCGCGCTGACGGCGAGCCCTGGGGCACTCGGGGTGACGT
>JAYTVG010000671.1:0-1343 GCA_043744135.1 Deltaproteobacteria bacterium
CTGTGTTGGTGACCTGCGCGACGCTTTTTAGGATTTCTCCTTGGGTGATGAGCGTGAAGTCGTCGGGTTCGCCGAGTGCAAGTTGGTGTGCACGCCGCAACGCTGCGCGGATCTCTTGCTTGGCTTGCGCCACGTCGTCGTCGCTGGTGAGGTTCGGCTTGAGCTTGATGAGCACGACGCCGCCGCGTTTGGTGCTGGCCGCGATCGCTGTGTGCGGCACTGCGACGATCTGGTCGTAGCGTTGGCCCATGGCGTTATAGCCATCGCGCCGCTCGAACACACCGACGATGCGGTACGCGGCGCCATGCACACGAAGCTCGTCGCCGACACCGCGCAAGCCCAAACTCTCGACGACGTCGGTGCCAACGACGGCGACACGGCTGCGTTGGCGCACGTCGAGCGCGCTCAAAAAACGGCCCTCTTGCACAAAAAACCCCTCGATGGTGCCGTACTGTTCGTTGACGGGCGCGATGAACGCTTGCGCGCTGCGATCGCTTTTGCGCACCGTGCGCATCTCGCCGACAAACGGCGTGGTCGCGCCCACACTGGGTGCCCAGCGCTGCACATCGTCGGCGTCGCTCGGCGTGAGGCGCGCATCGACGCGGACCTTGTCTGCAGCCGCGGCGTTGCCGGCGACCGCGAACACAAAGCCAGCGCCCAAGCCCTCCAGCTGGGACGTGAACACCGCAAACACGCCCGATACGATGGCGACGGTGGCTATCACCGCCATCACACCAAACACGATGCCCAACACGGTGAGCAGCGACCGCAGCCGGTTTTCCAGCATGCAGGCAAGCGCAAGCTTGAGGGGCTCGGTCCACGCGGCGTCGAAGCGACGAGCGCCACGCGGTGCTGGCCGCGGCGCGTTCACAACAACAACGGCCGGTACTTCTGGATGTTTTCGAGCACCGTGCCGACGCCGTCGACGACCGCGTGCAGCGGGTTTTCCGCCACAAACACCGGCAGCGCGCACTCCTCAGACAACAGCACGTCGAGGTTTTTAATCATCGCGCCGCCACCACACAGCACGATACCGCGGTCGATGATGTCGGAGGACAGCTCGGGCGGGGTCTTTTCCAGCGTCGCTTTCACCGCAGCGACGATCTGCCGCACGCAGTCGTTCATGGCCTCGCGGATCTCAACCGACGTCACCGTGATTTGTCGCGGCACGCCGGTGATGAGGTCGCGCCCCTTCACTTCGATGTCGAGCTCTTCATCCAGCGTATACGCCGAGCCCACCTTCATCTTGATGATTTCCGCGGTGCGCTCACCGATCAGAATGTTGTGGCGCTTGCGCACGAAGTTGACGATCGCTTCGTCGAGCTTGTCGCCCGCTACGCGCA
>JAYTVG010000672.1:0-1342 GCA_043744135.1 Deltaproteobacteria bacterium
GGCACGCTGAAGTCTTGGTTTGGCAACGGTAGCAGCTGCGCCTGCGTGGCGACGCCGTCGGCGAGCGTCAGCCGAACCCGGCTGCGGTCGGGGGGAAACGGCGGTTGCACGGCAGCGACGTTATAGTGCACTTGCATCACGATGACGTCGGAGGCTGCCAGCGCCAAACCGGTGCCATCAGGGTACGTGGTCGGCTGCGTCCCCGGCGCCCATGTGCCGAGCGTCAACGGCACGTTGTCGTCCACGCCCGGGCCGCCGTAGCAGCTCCAACCGAGCGCAGCACTTTCGTCTTCACGCACCTGCGCCGACGCACGGCTGACCGCAAACAAGATCACGTGGTGCACCATCCTCGGCTGCCCTGGCACGATCTCAAACGCGGTCACGAAAGTGTCCGCTGCCAGGCCGGGCTCGAGCAAAAAACAGTGGTAGTCGTCATCGCCGTCGTCGACCGGCAGGTAGTCGGCCGCCGGTGCCGTGTCTAAGTCGACTTGCGCTAACGACGACAGCGGTGGCGGCCCGTCGCTTGGCGCATCAGCGCTATCGCCGAGCGTGCCGCCCTGGCTGCTCCACGCAGTGAACGTCGCGATCTGCGCATCTGACAACACGCGTGCGTCGGCGAGCGGGCGACAGTCCGCGCTCGGCAACCACGGCGGCATGCGGCGCCCCGCGACTTCCGTGGCCATCGCGGACGCGTAACCGACGACGATGTCGGGGTCGCGCATGTCAAACGTGCCGATACCGCCTGCCACGTGGCATTGCATGCACTGTTGTTGCGCGATTGGGAGCACGTCGCGGTACCAGGTGAGCGACTCACCTTCCCCTTCCCCTTCACCTTCCCCTTCACCTTCACCTTCACCTTCACGCGGGTCGTTGGCGATCGGTGCACAGGCGTTGACCGTGAACGCGAGCGAAGCGAAAATCATCATGCGCATCGCTGCACGTTAGCCGATGCGAGCGATGATTGCCCGCCACAGCGCGCCAACATGCGCCACGTACCCAAGCAGGGCGCTGGCTGCCAACGTCGCGCACAGCGCGGCCAGGCGCCAGGGCGGCGCTCGTGGCTTGAGCACAACGATGTCAACCAGCAGCGACGGGTCGTTTAAGACGGTCAAGCCTTGCGCTTCGGTGAGCTTGCCCACCGCCACCAACCACCCAACCAGGCGCGCGTTTTGGTCGGCGGGCCCGCCATGCGTCGCCAAAAACGACTCGAGCGTCACGCGCAGCTCGCTTGCATGTTGCGGTCGGCGTTTTGGGTCGGTCTTTAAACAACGCTCAACCAGCAAAATCAGCCGCCACGGCAGGCGCGGCGCGACTTTGCCCAGGCGTGGAAACTTGCCGGTGG
>JAYTVG010000673.1:0-4264 GCA_043744135.1 Deltaproteobacteria bacterium
CCCACTCCAAGCGCGTGTTGCTGACGATGTTGACCATGTCTTTGGGTTTGACGCCGTGTTTGACGAGAGCCGCCGAAAGCCGTCGTGCGACGCTGTGCATCTCGCCCCACGTGACGTCGCGCCAGCTGCCGGCGATCTTGACCTGCGCGGCGGTCTTGCTGCTGCGCTTGGCGACCATCGACTCAAACAACGCGTGCAACGACTGGCTCATTTGGTCACCCCAAAGCTATCATGTGAATGTGGGCCCTGCGGTGCTGCCGCGCGATACCCAAACCCAGCGAGAAGCTGAGCTTTAGAGGTGGTATCCCCCGGATGTCAACCGACGGCTCGTAACCCCCGCCGGCGCTGCGCTGTTTGCTTGTTCACCGAAGGTCGGTGCATTGGATTCGTCATCTCCCTCGCCCACGCGGCGGTGAGTTCGATGGTTCTCCCGAGCGCGGTCGACGTCACGTCGGTTGCCGTGCTCGCTTCGCTGGTCTGCGGATCTCAACGCGCGTCGAGTCGCTCGACTGTGTTCGCGTCGGCGCGGTTGTTTGCTAGCGTCTTTGCCTCGGAGGGCGGTTGGCACAAACAGTCGAGCTCAGCGGTGAAAACGGCAAGCAGCAGCCCCGCGTGGGCGCTGGTGACGTCGCTGTGCGTGCAGATTCGCGCGGCCCTGATCCGCGCGGCCCCGACCCGCTGATCGGCAAGCACTTGCTGCACTACATCGTGTTGGAAGTGATCGGCCAAGGCGGCATGAGCGTTGTGTACCGAGGTTACGACGAGAAATTGCAACGTGACGTCGCCATCAAGGTGTTGCATCCGTTTTTGGCGGAAAAGCCCGAATGCCGCCAACGCCTCGCACGTGAAGCCCGCGCCGTCGCGCGTCTGCAGCACCCCAGCATCTTGAAGGTGTTTGATTTTTCGGGGGAACCGGAGTCGCTGCAGCAAGCGCCGCAGGCTGGCGATCGTGTGCGTGGCTTCGCAGAAGGGTTCATCGTCGCCGAGCTCGTGCGCGGCCATACGCTGAAGGGCTTCATGGGGGAGCATACGCTGTGGTGCTGCCCGGAAGTGGGCGCCATGGTCGTGTGGCAGGTCGCCAAGGCGCTTGAGCATGCGCACCAAAACGGCATCGTTCACCGCGACATCAAACCCGAAAACATCATGGTGGCGACGGACGGAACGTTGAAGCTGATGGACTTCGGCATCGCGCAAATCGCCGACCAGGCCGGCTTAACGCTGACCGGCACGTTGCTCGGCTCGCCCGCGCACATGGCGCCCGAATGTATTGATGGCGAGGTCGCCGACGAGCGCAGCGACGTGTTTGCGCTCGGCACGGTGCTATATTGGGCATGCACGGGGGCGCTGCCGTTTGAGGCCCACAGTCCGCATGCGCTGTTGAAAATCATCGTCGAAGGCCGCTTTGCGCCCCCGCAGCAAAAAAGCCCGCGTGTCTCCGATGACCTCGCCAGGGTGATCGTGAAGGCCCTCGCGCGTCGGCCCGCCGATCGGTACCAACGCGCAGCGGCGCTCGCCGACGCCCTTGAAGACGCGCTGGTGCGCGCCGACCTGCCGCCGTCGATGGAGGCGTTGCGCGCGCTGCTCTGCGACGCACCGGCCACCGTCGACGTCGCGCGCGGCAAAGTACGCACGGCGTTTTTGGCGCGTGCGCGTGATCTGTTGACGCAAGGCGCGTCGGCGCGTGCCATCGGCTGCCTCAACCGCGTGCTCGCTGACGACAAAGACGACATCACCGCCAAAGAACTGCTCGCCACGGTTGCGGTCAGCGACGACGAGTCCGCACCGCACCATGGCCCAGCCGCGGACCCAGCCGAGCCCAGCATGGCGCTCGTGTCGGCGCCCACCCGCGACACGCCCGGCGAGCCGTTGTTGTCCCAAAGCGCGCTGTCCTCGCAGCAGCGAGCGGCGTCCGTGCGGTTGCCTAAGGTCGCGGCGGGGGTGTTCGTGACGCTCGTCGCGTTTGCCTTGGTCGCGACCGCCGTGTGGGTCGCCACGCGTTTTGACGAGGCCCGCGCGCCGCTCATCACCGTGCTGCCGGCGGCGGCGGTTGTTGTCGACGACGTGCAGACCTCGACGGGTGAGCCCGCGCCGACAACCGCAACCGCAACCGAACCGGCAAAAACAGCGGCGGCTCACAACAAGGCGCACGACGTGAAGCCCATCGATCGCCCGGCCGACGCGCTTGTTGTCGTCGCAAACGTGCGGTCGGTGTTGTTGCGCGCTCGACCTTTCGCCGACATGACCGTCGATGGCCGCAAGATCGCAGTCGGGCAAACCACCGCCCCGGTCGAGTTGGCGGCCGGCGCGCACACCGCCGTGTTCACGCACCCAAGCGCGCAAACCCAAAGCGTGCCTTTTGAGGTGCCGACGTCGGGGCCCACCAAAGACGTCGTCGTCGACATGGAACCGTTGCCGGCGCGGCTGGTGGTGCGCTGCAGCGTCAAAGACGCCATCGTACAGGTGGGCAACCAAGGTGCGATGCTCGCGAGCGAAACCGAAGCGCGCAATTTTCCCATCGTGCTGGGTCGCAGCTTTCGCGCCAACCGAGAGGTGACGGTCTACAAGCGCGGCTTTGCGTTGTTTAAGCGCACCATCGAGTTTCGCGCCGGTGAGGTCACCACGCTTGATGACGTCGTGTTACAACCGCAAACCGATGCCACGGGGATGCCTCAGTCGACGCCCTAAATGGGCCCCACACAGCGTGCGCGCCATGCTTGTGACGGCGCTTGCGAGCGCCACTGTCGCGCGCGCAGCGATAGACGCAGCGCCGCAAACAGTGCCGACAACAGCGCAGGAAACCGCGCAGGAAACAACAGCGCAGGAAGCGCCCGCACCGACACCGACGACGCCACCCGCAACGCTACCGGTCGAGGAGCACAACGCGCAACGGTTCGTGCGTGGCAAAAACCTGTTCGACTACGGTGATTGCCCGGGGGCCATCGCGGTGCTGCAACCGCTCGCGGTGCCAGGCAATTTGGGCGACGAACGCGACCAGCTCGAGGTGCACCGCGTGCTCGGCATTTGCCATGCGCTGGCCGGACAAGACCAACAATCGGCGCGTGAGTTTTCCAGTTTGCTCGCGATTAATCCTGATTATGCGCTTGATACCTTCGTCACCCCGCCCGCGGCTGTCGTGGTGTTCTCCGCGCAAAAGGCGCTGATGAAGGTGCAGCTGGACGAGATCCGCCGCGCCAAGAGCGACGCGAAAAGTGCCGGCTTGGACTTCGACAATGGCGTGCTGGTCGAGCGCGAGCAAACCGTGCGTGAACTGCCCCTCGCAGCGGTGTTTTTGCCATTTGGGTTTGCCCAAGCTGCCAATGGCGAGACCGTCAAAGGTATCGTGTTTGGTGGCGTGCAGGCGACGCTGCTCGCCGTCAACGTCGGTGCGTATTGGGGCTTAGAGGTGATGAAGTTTCGCCGCATCCAAACCGGCGCCGAGCTCACCGCGCAAACGGTGCTGTGGTCTGTGCACTTGGGGGCGCTGATGGGGTTCGCCCTGGGCTACGGCACCGGCGTCGCGGACGCGATGTGGAACAGAGAGGACCGCATCGTTGTGGACAAAAAGCAGAGCCGGCGTGCGCTCACCCCTGAGGAGGTCAGCAAACTGCGCGCTATCGCACCAACGCCCGCGCGCACCGGGCCGCTACCGGCGCCGCCGTAGCGCATCTCGGGCAGAAAGCTGCACGCGAGTTGCCCGTGAAGGCTAAGATGCATCCATGCGCCGCCGCATCGTGCAACACCTCGCCGAACAGCTGTCACCTCCCGACGCCGAGCGTGCGCTGCGCGTGTTGGCGCGCCCGGGCAACGTCTTGGAGCAGTTGATCGCGGTCGGCATCGCGCCAGAGACAGCGCTGCGCGCGTGCTGTCACGAAACCGGCGTGCCACCTGCACCCGCACGCTGGCTGCAAAACCCGCGACCGATTGCCGGCCCCATCGACGTCGAGCTGTGTCGGAAATTGCAGTGCGCGCCCATCGCGATGCAAAAGGGCGTGGTGTGCATTGCGTACAGCGATCCTGAAGTCGCGATGAACGCGGCAAAAAATGGCTTCGGGCACCACGTCGCGTACTTGGCGCCGCTCAGTGAGCTCGACGCTGCCTTTCAGATGCTCCCCGCCAGCAGCGGCAGTTTTGGCGCCGCAAAAACCTTTGAGGACGGCGACGGTGATGACTCGATCACCGCACCGCTCGATGCCGCGGTCAAGCCGCCCGCGCGCGCGATGACGCCGGCGCCCGCACCGCCGCCGACGCTGGACGCGCCGCGCCC
>JAYTVG010000674.1:0-1341 GCA_043744135.1 Deltaproteobacteria bacterium
ATGGCGACGGTGATGGCGTGATCGACGCCCTCGACAGCGCCACGTTTGACACGGATGGCGACGGCGTGCTCGACGAAGTTGACGCAAAAAATGCCGACAACTGTGTGCCCAATCTCCTCTTCGCAGCCTGCGACCAAGACGCGGACGGCCTCAGTAACGCCGACGAAGCGCTGATCGGCACCACCCCAACTTCGGCCGATACGGATGGCGATGGCGACAGCGACGGCGCCGAAGTCGGTGCGAACGCCAACGCCCCGATCGACACGGATGGGGACGGCGCCATCGACGCACTTGAAAGTGATGCTGTCGATGATGACGACGACGGCATCAACAACGAGCTGGACCCCGACAACGTCGACCCCTGCATCCCGGACGACAGTGCGCCCGAGTGCGGCGTGGTGGACGTCGACACTGACGGCGATGGTTTGACTGACGCGCAAGAAGCCACGCTCGGCACCAACCCCAATGACAGTGATAGCGACAACGATGGCGACCTCGACGGCGCTGAGACCGCAGACTCCGACGGCGACGGCACCATCGATGCGCTCGAAAGTGACGACGTCGACGCTGACGGTGATGGCGTCAGCGACGAGGCCGACGCCGGCAATGCCGACGGCTGCATACCCAACCCAAACGCGGTCGTGTGCGGCATTGACGTCGACGCCGACAACGACGGTGTCGCTGACGGGGCCGACAACTGCAAAACGGTGGCGAACCCCAACCAAAAAGACGCCGACAAAGATGGCAAGGGCGATCCGTGCGACACGGACGCGGACGGCGATGGCTTCAACGATGACATCGACCACGTGAGCGGCGGCGGGCTGTTGAGCGCCAGCTGCGCATCGAGCGCTGGCGTGACGCCGTTGTGGCTGATGCTCGCGGCCACCCTTGTGCTCGCGCGAGGTGCGCGTCGTCGGAGCGTTTTTCGCGTCGCGCTCACCCCCGTGGCGGTGAGCGCGGCTTCGGTCATCATGCTGAGCGTGCCGGCCTCGGCGCAAGTGGCGCACGAAGGCACGTTTCCCGCTGAGCGCCTGCGCCCCGCGATGGACCGGAGCGGCATCATCGACGTCGAGTCCGCGACCGTGCCCGCTCACTTGGACTTCGACGTCGCGCTGTGGGCGGGCTACGCGCTCAACCCTGTGGTCGTGAGCAAGGGCGACGCCGTCCGCGCGACGGCCCTGGTCGCACACCGGGTCGGCGCGAACTTAGTCGGGGAGGTGTCGCTGTTTGACGTCGTGGAGCTTGGTTTGGACCTGCCCGTCGTGTTGTTTCAAGTGCGCGGCGACAACGCGGCCGACGTGGGCGCAGTCGGCGCCACGCAATTGCAGATGTTTGGCCTGG
>JAYTVG010000675.1:0-1341 GCA_043744135.1 Deltaproteobacteria bacterium
CGCGCGCGGTCCAGCCGTTTTTAGTCCACAACGTGTCTTGCATGACGTCTTCACTCATCGGTTCTGCCTCCGCTGCGTCTTTGGTTCTTCTATCTGCACGACTGCGACCACAATTGCACCAGCACGCGCGCTTTTTTTGCTCCGGTCAGCAGATCAGCAACAAGCGCGTGGCATCACCGTCGGCGGGGGTGGGCGCGCGGTGCAAGCAGGGCGGCACCGGGCAGCCCGGCCACGCCACAGCCAGCCGCCACAGATGACCGACGCCGAGCGAAAACGGCACGGCACCGACGATGGCGTCGTAGTGTAGGTCGAAGCTGCCGTCGGTGATGAAGGCGGCAAAGCCGGCATCATCGTCGCCGCCGTAGACGTGCAGCAGGGCCGCGCGCACGGCGGGTGCGTCGATGCGTCGATGCGCGTCGTCATTGTCGAGGCCTTCGGTGCTTTTGCCCCAGTACGTGCACAGCCATGTGTCAACTTCGTGGGGCGCGCGGTCGGCGTGAAACGACATGACGTCGGTGCGCATGGGCAGACCGCGTTCGTCGCGCGGATAGCTCGCGATGCAGTTGAGCGCCGGCTCCCAACCCAGCGCGTGCAGCGTGTCCAGGTCGAGCAGGATCGTGTCGGCGGCTAGGCGGCCCGCGGCAGTCAGCGCCACATCGCGCAACTGCTCAGCGCTCACGACCGTCACGCCGCGAGGTGGCGCAAACGCGCGCGCCACCTCGCCAAAGTCGCCCGCGAGCGCGCGCGGCCAACACAGCGCGTTTGTGCCATCCGCGAGCGGTCGCTGGCACAGCTCCGCGAAACTCGCCACCACGGCGCGACGATTGAGATGGAGATTGCGTGTCGATGCAGGTGCCATACGCCTCGACGTCGTCGATAAACGGTCGTGCCCGCCGCTGCAAGCCGGCGGCCCCATCGCCACCGAGCGGTCGCTGCGCTACGCTTGCCCCATGCGCATTGCGATTTGGCTGGTGTTGTCGCTGACGTGCGGGTGCGCACCCACCTTTGGTTGGCATGCGTCCAGCACCGAGCAGCGCGCGCTGCAAGGGGCGCAACCGTGCAGCAGCAACCAAGCACCAGCAACCGTGGCGGTGCTCGGTGATTTTGCGCAAGGCGACGGTAGCGTCATCACCGAGGTGTATTGCAGCGGCACGCTCATCGCACCCGACACCGTGCTGGTGGCCGCCCACTGCATCACCGAAACGTCAGCCACCGATATCTTGGTCAACACGCAAAGCGACCTGCGCGGGTTGCTCGGCGCTGACGAGGCCACACGCGTCGCCGTCCACGACGCCAGCGTGCGCGCAAGGCGGGCGGTGCCGTCGCCGCAGTTTGACCCAA
>JAYTVG010000676.1:0-15415 GCA_043744135.1 Deltaproteobacteria bacterium
TTGTCAGCTGGCGGCGGCGGGCAGGAGACTGGGTTGTTGATCGTCAGTTTTCGCGACGTCACCGAGACGCGTGAAATGGAAGGTGAGCTGCGCACCACCAAAGAATTTCTAGAAAACCTCATCGACAACTCCGTCGACGGCATCGTCGCTGCCGACATGAACGGCAACATCATGCTGTTCAACAAGGGGTCAGAGCGCATCTACGGTTACCGCGCAGAAGATGTCATCGGGCGCATGCACGTCAGTCAGCTGTACACGGCCGGCATCTCGCACGACGTCATGAAAAAGCTCCGCGACGATCGCTGGGGCGGACGGGGGCGCTTGGAGGCGCAGCGTCGTGAGATTGTCACCGTCACAGGCGACATCGTGCCTGTCAGCATGACCGCCAGCGTCATTTACGAAGATGGCGAAGAGGTGGCGACGGTGGGCGTGTTCACGGACTTGCGCGAACGCATCAGCGTCGAACGCCAGCTCAACGAAGCCAAAGACTTGCTGTCGAAAAGCGAAAAGGCGCGCGTGGCGGCCGAGCTTGCTGGCATGGCCGCGCACGAGCTCAACCAACCCCTGACGTCGGTGTTGGGCTACGCCGAGATGCTTAAAGCACGCGTCGCGGACGGCGATGCACTGCGGCGTCCGATCGATACGATTTTTCGCCAGGCCGAGCGCATGGCTGAGATTGTTCGCAAGATCGGCCGCATCACGAAATACGAAACCAAGCGCTACGGCCTCAACACAGACATGATCGACCTCAACCGCGCGTCGTCGACCGAGGGGCCGATTCCGTCGGCGTCTGAAGCTGACGGCACGCCCGCGCGTGGTCAAGCGCCGGCGCCGCCGGGGCCTGGGGCGCATGGGCCATCAGCAGAGCCGACCACCGCGCTGCGCGCACCGCACGAAACCACGCTGCCGCCCGCAGTACGCGAGCGCCGAGACGCGCTCGCCGCCGTGTTTGCGCCGCGCGCCACCCGTCCAACCACCACCGACGATCCACGAGCCGCCGTGGTGCGCATGGACACCGTCGACGAAGAGCGCGGCTACGCGCGCGCCCTGCGCGATCGCACGCCAACTCCCGCCGAAGCGAGCACCACCACGATGCCTCAGGCGCCAGCGCGCCGCACGCCACCGCGCGGCAGCGAGGACACCATGCGCCACCCGCGGACCACACGTCCGGACGATTTTGCCACCCGCAGCATGCCAATGGCGCGCGTACCGGTCGCGTCCGCTGACGACAGCGGCGATAGCCCGAGCGACAGTGAGCACACCAATCCAGGCATCCGCATCTCCGAAGTCACCCCCAAGAAATCTTGAACGCGACCGCGGTGCGCTCAGCCGCAGCGTTGCGTCGCGTTAGCGCAGGTCCTTGAGCAGACGTGTTGCGGCGTTGTGGCCGGCGCAGCCCACCACGCTTCCCGCTGGGTGCGTGCCAGCCGAGCACGAATACAACCCGGCAACCGGCCACGCGTACGGCGCGCGGTCGGCAAAACCGAAGGTGTTGTCGACGTGGTGGATGTGGCCGCGCGTGATGCCGAAGTGCTGTTCAATCGCCGCCGGATGCAGCGGCATCATGTCCACCACCAAGTCGCTCGTACCTGGTGCGAAGCGGTCCGCGATGGACAACAGGTGTTTTGCGTAGCGGTCGGCCTCGACCTCCCAGCTCTTGCCGTCCGCAAGTTTGTAGGGAACCCACTGCACAAAAAATGCGCTGTTGTGGTTGCCTTCCTTGTCTTTGAGTGAAGGGTCGACTGTAGTGTGAATGTACCACTCAACAGTGGGGAACTCAGCGAGACGCCCGGCGCGCACGTCGGCAAAACCTTTGCGCAAGCCCTCCATCACGTTGTCTTCATCAGGGAGCAGGTGGATGGTGGGTCCATACTGACCCTTGTCTTCGGGCAAGCAGGTAAACTTTGGCAACCCCTTCAAAGCCAAATTCACCTTGAAGGTGCTACCGTCGCGGCGCCAGTTTTCCACTTTATTGAGGAACGTCCACGGCATATGCTGTTTACCGGTGAGGTCGACCATCTTAAAAGGGTCCGCGTTGACCATCACGGCCTTAGCGCGCAGTTCTTCGCCGCCCACCACCACGCCCACGGCCGCGCCGTTTTCGACAACGATGCGCTCGACTTTCTGGTTGACGTCGATCTGTGCGCCGAGCCGTCGTGCCTCGTCCGCGAACAAGCGCGTGATGGAGCCCATGCCGCCCTCCACCACCATCCATGTGCCGTCGCTGTTGGGCAATCGACACATGTTGTGCACGAGGAAGTTCATGCCGCTGCCGGGAGTGTCCCACGCGCCGTACAGGCCAGAAAATCCGTCGGTGACGGCGTACATCGCTTTGACCAGGTCGCTTTTGAAATCGAAGCGGTCGATATAGTCGCCGACAGCACCTCGGCAGAGCTTGATGAAGATATCGCGCAGTGCCGGGCGCACGAACTGCGCGGCGGTGTCTTCGATGCTGAGAGGCTCTTGCATCCACGTCGGTGCGATGTCGTCGCGAATGTGGCCGATTTCCGAGGTGAGTGCTTCGTTGGCGCGCCAGTCGGCCTCCGAAAAAAATCGCGTGAACTGATCCTTCATCTGCACCTTGTCGGAGCCAAACAGCAAATAGCGCTTGTCAGTCGTCGGCAAGAAGTAGTGCGGGTCACGCCGACGCAGCGGGATCTTCACGCCGGTCGCTGCCATGATTTCGGGTGGCATCACGCCCAACAAATACGCCCCCGTCGACGTCGCTAGGCCGGGCGCTTTTTTAAACGGGCGTTCGGTCCGCACCGCGCCGCCCACCATGTACTGCTCCTCCAAGACGCGCACCTTGAGCCCCGCGCGCGCCAACAAGATCGCGGCGACCAGGCCGTTGTGACCCGCGCCGACGATGATGACGTCGATCGCATCGCGCGACTTCGTCGACCTTGGCAGATGATCCTTTGGGCGAGCAGCGTGATCGTTCATGACGAGGTGTCTAGCGCGTTTCGTGTTCACGCAACATCGATCGCTTCAGGGTTGTTGATGAACGCTGAGCTGCACGCGCCGCGTGACGACGTGGCAGGGTTCGGTGGCATCGGCGCTCACCACCGTGGGGCTTGGCGATGTGAAGGTGTCGTATCCGGCCTTCGCCACCGTCATCAGATACGCGCCGGCGCGTTCGACGGCACCTTCAAACACGCAATCGGCTGGCACCAGCGCCAGCGTCTCGCTGAAATCTGCGTCCTCAGCGCGCACGTTGCAGTCACACAACGGCACCGGTGCCGCGAGGTTGGTGTCGTCGAGAACTTCGATACGCAGTCCCGCGCGAGGTGCGCCCGGGCATGCGTCACCTTCGCCCTCACCTTCGCCTTCGCCCTCGCCCACGCTGTTGCGGCACGCGCTCAGCACCAACAGCAACACGACACTCACCACGCGCACAGCTCACCTCATTTTGATGAGGGTATCAGGCCACCAGGTCGCGCTCACGCCTAAAACCGCGCCAGCCCCTTGAGGTCGTCGTGCGTGCGCGTTCCCGTGCGCGCAATGCACAGAGCTTCGCGCGCCCACGCTGCAGCGCGTTGCGGGTCTTGTGCCTTTGATGCGCGCGCGCGTGTCAGCGCGGCATCGGCGAGGGCGTCGAACTCGCGCAACTTGGTTTGGATCTTGCCGTCATCGGGCAGCACGCGCGCAGCTTTGAAAAGGTCGCGCGCGGCACCGCAGCGATCGCCACGATCCATGCGCTCGGTGCCCGACAAGTACAACGCGTTTGCGTAGGGGCGCTTGGTGTCGGCGAAGATGGCGGACTGCGGGCCGCCCCCGAGGCCCGTGAGCAAGCGAAACGCCTCGTCCAAAAACGGCACGGCCGCGGCGCCGTCCTGGCTGGCGCGCAGGGCGGCCTTGCCGCTGTCGAGGTTGGTGGTGAACCGGTCGAGGTCCGACACGTACGCACGGTAGCCGCCGCCCACCGCGGTGGCGCGCGCAGCAGCGAGATCCCCGCTCGCGAATTGTTGGCGCGCGCGCATCAGCGCAGGGTTGACGGGCTGGCTGCGAACGTCTTGTTGTGCCCGCGTAAGCAGCTCTTTTGCCTCGTCGTCGCTCGGGAACTCGACGAGGTGTGCGGTGGCGGCTGCGACGGCGCCGCGTGGGTCGCCGGCGTCCAGCAACGCCTCGATGGCGCGCCGCGAGCGCACCTGCCCGCGCTCCCCAAGCGATCGGCGCAAGCGATCGCGATCGCCGGCGAACACGCTGCTGTTGGCGATGCGCTTGAGCACTTGCTCGGCCTCGCTGTCGCGCTCCTCGTCACCTAAGCGCAACGCGAGTTCGACGGCGTCGCGCGCGTCGCGTTCGGTCTCGCCCATCTTCAACAAGCTCGCCGCGTCGCCGTTGCCCTTGTCGAGCGCCAGCACGGTTTGCGCAGACGCCAGCGCCCCATCCACGTTGCGTTCCAACAATTGGCGGTGTCCGTCAGCGAGCACCTGCGCAACTTGCGCGCGAATTTGCGCTTTTGACGTCGACGGAAAGGCGTGTCGTTGCGTCATGACAACGGCGGTGATGAGCAGCAACAGTGCCGCGCTTGCCGCGATGACGCCGAGGGCTTTTTGTCGCACGCGCACGCGCTTGAGGTTGGCGAACTCTAGGTGCGTCTTGCCGCTCGCGACCACCTGGCGCGCGTGCGTGGGGTCTGGATTGAGGCGCACCGTCGGCTCTTTGACGACGGTCGGCTCTTTGACGACGGTCGGCTCTTTGGGCGGCGGCGGACGTGCGGCGGGTTCTTTGTCGGCGTGAAAAAACCGCAGCTCACTTTTGCCGAGCGCGATGATGTCGCCGTGGCACAGCACCACGTCGTCGCGCACCACGACGCCGTTGTGAAGCGTGCCCGACGACGAGCCGAGGTCGCGCAAGATAAAGTCGCTACCGCGCTTGCTGATCTCAGCATGCCGCAGCGACACCGTGCGGTCGGCGACATGGAAGTCCGCTCGCGCACTGCGGCCGACAGCCGTCGGTACCACGGCGATGCCGCGCTCGGCCGCAGCGACGTCGGCGGTGAGCAGCAGCAACTTTGCGCCACGCCGCACCCGCAGCGCACGATCGCGCACCACGGTGTCGTCGCCGAGCATGCTGCCGTCGGCGTTGACGTCGTGCTGCGTGCCACCGCGCTGCTGCGCCCGCAGCGCCCGCGCGAAGCTCGCCTCGGGGTCATTGTCGGACATCACGGCGCGCGCACCATGGCGCGCGGCGGTCGCTTCCGGCAGCGCTTGCAGCTCGCTGCTTTCAATCAAGGGCGGGTCGTCGTCGTCGACCGCCACCATGCGTGACGCCGTGGCTTCTTGGTACGCGCTGGGGTTCACGATGGCGCCGGGTTGCGTCAGTGCGTCATGCGCGTCGTCGCCCGCATCGTCGGCAGGACGTGGTTTGCCGGCGCGCTGCCGGCGCCGATCGGCAGCGCGGCGTCCCTTCGTGTTCACTGGCCCACCCTACCATGGACTTCGGCCCCACCAGCGGCGCTCGCTACTTTGCCGGTTCAGCGGGTTGTTGGGCCGCGTCGGTAGGCGCAGTGTCGATGGGTGCTGCGGCTTTCCGTGCTGCTTCACGCATCGGGCGTTGCCCACGTTGCAGCGCGCGCTGTGCTTGGGGTCGGTCCTTTGGCGATTCGAGCAATCGCGTCCACAGCTGCTCGGCCATGAGCGCGTCGTTGGTGCGATCGGCGGCGTCGGCACCCATCCGCAAGCCGTCGATGATGTCGGGTTTGTGAATGTCTGCGTAAATCAAGCGCCCGCCCAAGCGTGCCACGTCGGCGTAGCGCTTCAGCGCCGTGTACACACGCATCTGGCCCACCACAGGCGACAGGCCGAGGGTTTTTTTGTGATCGCCGCGTTCGGCGGTCTCAAACGCGTCGAGTGCTTCGGCGTAACGCTTGTTCTTCAGCTCGTTTAGACCTGTGGAAAAGGCCAGGTTGGCGAGCTCGAGATCGCGCATTTGCGTTGGACTGTCGGCTGCCGCTGCCTTCGACGGCGCTTTTTTGCGCGCGTCCGCCAGCCGTCGCTTGGCATCGGTCTGCGACGAGGGCTTGGGCGCATCGTCCAATGAGGCGCTCGACGCAGTTGGTGTGCTGACCTTCGGCGACGACGCAACCATAGCCGGCGACGCGGGCAGCTGCACGTCGTCGCTGCTGCCGTTTTTGCGCTTGGCCTCGGGCTGTTGGCGCGTTTGGGCCATTTTGTCCGCGCTCAGCGCAACCTCTTCATCGCGAGCGCTGCTTATCGGAGCGCTCAGCTTTTCTTTGGCAAGCGTGACGCCCTCGCTGGCTGCGCGCCCCACGCCACCGGCGCTGTCGCTGCCGGCACCGGCCGACGCTGCGCTCGGCGGAGGCGGCGGCATGCGGCGCTCGCTCAGATCCGCTTTGCTGTCTTTCACGGCGTCAGCACGACCCACACGCTCGGCGACCTCAGCCGACGCAGCCTTACCAGCATGCGCTTGTGCCAGTGCGTCGCGCGTTGCGGGGTCATCGGCAAAGCCGTTCGCACTGGCACCACCAAGGGCACCACCAAGGGCGCTGGCGACGGCTCCATCGGCTTCGCGCGCGCCCGCGGCGCCCTGTGGCGACGTGCTGTCAAGCGCAGCCGTCGGCGCTTGCGGTTGCGCACTCGATGGCGCTTCAGTGGCAGCATGCGGTCCGACGTACAGCACGACGACTGCTGCGGCCGCCAACACACCGCCTCCCAAAAACCACGTCGACACGCGGTTGACCAAGCGTGAAGCGACCGGCGCGGTGTTGCTCACGATGGCGCGCTTAACCGTCTCAGACCGCGCCAAGACCTCGGCGCGCACGATCGCTTCCAACAACTGCGCAGGCACGACGTCGAGCTTGGCATCGGTGCGAAACTGCGCGTCGGCACGCAACAGCTGCTTGACCGCCAGCGCTGAATCGACCTCGGCGCGCAAGCCCGGATCGGCGTTGACGCGCGACTCAAACAACACGCGCGCAGCAGTGTCCATCTCGCCGTCAACGTAGGCGAGCAACAACGCGTCCAGGGAATCGACAGCGGGGGTCATGGCGGTGGCGGAGTTCCTCGTGACAAAGATGATAGCGAACCAACTGCGGGTCAAAACGGCTCAGGGTGCTTTTGGATCTAATGCGAGCCTACGGTGGACGCCCCCCGGGTGCATCAACGAGGGAGGCGTCGGTAAAGCCCTTGTCCACGAGCGCTTTTTTGAGCGCTGCCAACGCATAGCGCATGCGTGATTTGACGGTGTTTTCGTTGGTCCCAACTGCATCCGCGATGTCTTTAAACGCCAAGCCGCTGACCTCGCGCATGACAAACACCTCGCGCTGCTCCGCGGGCAAGGTCGCCAGCGCCCCGTCAAGCGCTGTGCGCAAACGCGCGCCGTGCAGCACGCGGTCGGCTTGAGGCGTGGCGGCTTGCACACGATCCAAGCGGGTCTCGCCACCGCCGTCTTTGGCGAGCGTTTCATCTAGCGAGTCGGTTTTACGAAAGCGGCCCTTGCGCGCCTCATCAATGCAAAAGTTACGCGCGATGGTGTACATCCACGTCGTCACTTTGGCCTTGTGCTCCCAGGTCGAGACGTTTTTGACGATGCGCAAAAACACCTCTTGCGTCGCGTCGGCCGCGGCCTCAGGCGAGTGCAGTGCGCGCAGACAAAATCGATAGACGGGACCATGGTGGCGTGTGGCGAGCACACGAAACGCGCCGACGTCGCCGCGCTGATAGGCGGCGAGCAGCTCCTCATCGGTGCGTGCGTCGTCAGGCATCAGCGCGTCACGCTACACGATCTGCGCTTCGTTCACGACGTAGTTCGTCTTACATCCACCACAGCTGAGCGTGTGGCGTTCGCCGAAGTGGGTGCGCGTCAAACGATAGCCCTGCAGATCGAAGCGCTCGCCGCACGCAGGGCAGTCGCACGCGCCTTGTTTGCGCAACAACACCGCCGTCACCTTGGCGCGCTTGTCCTCGGGGCAGCGCTGTGCAGCAAACAACGCGTCGACCACGCGCTTGAGCTGCGGCGCGTACACGGCGGGGGCGCTGGGCCGGCTGAACTCGACTTCGTCTACTGTGATCGCTGAGGAATAGTTTCGCTTCATGAGCATCAGCGTCCACTGAGTTGGCCGCGCGATCGAACTTTTCGCCAAAGGTTCCGCCCCGCACCGACGTCATCCGGGTGGCGCCATGTGTCGTAACCGTGCCCCACGCGGCCCCCCCGACGCGCTTGTGGCACACTGCGCTGATGCGCGCGGCTGTGTTGATTGCGTTGTTGTTGGCGGTGGTGGCGGCCCGCGCGCAACCTGTTGCGCCCAGTGCACCGTCGTATTTGGCGCGCGAGGTGCCTCCGTGGGCGCGGGTGGCGATCACAAAGACGGTGCGCGGCTTTGACCGCCCCATCGCCATCGCCAGCGCCAAAGACGGCAGCGATCGGCTGTTTGTCGCGGAGCAAAGCGGCCTAGTGCGCGTGGTGGACCGCACGGGTAGCATCGCGCCGCAGCCGTTTGTCGACGTGCGGGCGCTGCTGGGTGCGGTCGGTGGCGAGCAAGGCCTGCTCGGCCTGGCGTTTCACCCGCGCTTCGGCAGCACGGATGCGCGGCTGTTTTTTGCTTACACTGACCTCGACGGCAACAACGCGTATGCGCAAGCGACGGCGGCGGCGGACCGGCGCAGCGTGCCGGCGTCGTCGGTGCGCAAGTTGTTCGCGGTGCAGGACTTCGCGCCCAACCACAATGGTGGCCACCTGGCGTTTGGACCCGACGGCCTGTTGTACCTCGGCACCGGCGACGGCGGCGGTGGCGGCGACCCACAGCACAACGCGCAAAACGACAGCTCGCTACTCGGCAAGATGTTGACGATCGACGTCGACAGTGCTGCGTTTAAAAGCGCGCTTGGCACCGTCACCCCGACCGTATGGGCCAAAGGTTTGCGCAACCCGTGGCGCTACGCGTTTGATGCCGTCACCGGCGACTTGTGGATCGCTGACGTCGGCCAAGACCTGTGGGAAGAGTTGCACCGCGTCGACGGCGCACGCGTCAAGCCCAGCGTGCACCCGAACTTTGGCTGGAGTGTTGTTGAGGGCACGCACTGCTTTAAGCGACCCGCAAAGAGCTATCGACCCTGGCACGGCAAAATTCCCGCTGCTGACACAAGCGCCTGCGACAGCGCGGGGTTTGAGCCGGTGGTGTTTGAGTACCCGCATGGGGAACAGGACTGTTCCATCACCGGTGGCGTCGTGTACCGCGGCCAGCGCTTGGTCGCTTTGCAGGGCACCTTTGTGTTTGGCGACTATTGCTCAGGCCGCGTTTGGGGCGCTCGGCACGGCGTCGTCGGGGACGAAGTCGCGCCGCTGCTTGCGCTGAAGTTTCCGATCGCTGCGTTTGGCACTGATGACGCTGGCGAAATGTGGATCGCAGATCATTCCGGCGCGATCCACCGTCTCGGAGCCCGCGATCCGGCTGCAGATCCGCCAGCGCCATTTTGACCTAGGTCACTGTTCGAACGGTCGTGCTAGACGCACAGAAAAAATCGTTCGCAAAGTCAGCTGGTTGCGTCCGCGTTCGCAAAGTGTCTCGATACGTACGGTCGTAGACAGGGCCATATGGCTTCATCGTACTATTTTGAGACGGAGGGAACGTGAGAACGACACACATGATGGCATTCGCAGCAGTGTTCATGACCTTGGCACAGGCGGCCTACGCCCACGGCGATGACGGGGAAGGGGGCGGCAATGCCGGCTGCGCACCGGGTCTAAAAAACCGCACCGCCGCACAGGTTTTGGTGGCGCACCGGGCCGCGTTGGCAGCCGGGGATTGGCTCGCAGTCGGTTGTAATTACGGAAAAAACGCGAAGGTGATCAGCGATCAGGGCGTCACGACTGGGCGGGCGGATATCGTGCTTGCGCTGCAGGGCCTGTCGGGCTTTTTTGGCGGCACCATCCCGATGCTGAACCAAGAGGTGATCGTGACGATTTTGGGTGGCAATACCGAAATGGCCCGTGTGCTATTTTCGATCACCACGCCCTGCGTCACGATCGCGGATGGTGTGGATACGTACATCATCAAGGACGGCAGGATCCAGGCGCAAACTGCCCACGGCTTTCCAACGTTCACGTGTGCACCGCCGATGCCCTGAGACAGCCGCACAAAAGCACCGCGCACAATTAATGCGTAGGGCGTACATTTGCAGGCATCGCGGGCGCGGGGGCGCGGTCGCGGTGCTTTTTCTTTCACGGCTTGGCGAATCAGGAGAGCGATCATGGGGGACGACGGGGGATATGCGCCGGAGACATTGTCTGCGGCGCTGGTTGCAGCGTGTTGTGACCTCGGTGTGACGTGTGCCTACGGGCTCGTGGGGGGCGCGCTGGCGCCATTTTACGCGGCGATTTGCGCATCGCGGCTACGAGTTGTGCAAACCCGGCACGAAGGCGGCGCGGCATTTGCTGCCACCGAACACTCGGTCGCCAGCGGCGCGCCAGCGCTGGTGTTTTGCACGACGGGGCCAGGGCTGACAAACGCGCTGACCGGCATCTACGCGGCCCGCAGCGAGGGGGCAAAACTCGTCGTCGTGAGCGGCGCCACGTCGGCGCCACAGCGCGGCAGGATGGCGGTGCAAGAGACCAGTGACATCGTGTTTCCGGCGGGCGTGTCGCCCTCTGCGTTTGATTTCGTGGTGACCCTTGAGCACCCTAGCCAGTTGTCGGCGGTGACGAATCGGCTGGCAGCGCTGTCGCGTCGAGGACCGTTTGTGGCCCTCATCCAAGTTCCTGTCGCTGTCCAGCGCCTCCCTGGCGTCGATGCGCGTGTTCGCCACGTCTTCCCGGCAGACCCGACGCCACCGACCGCGGCAGCACTCAAAGCCGCCGTCGCTGCGCTGTCGGTGCCGTTCGTCGTGTGTGCGGGTTTCGGCGCGCGCCGTTTCGCGCCGCAGCTTCGACGTTTCTTGCAGGCGACCGACGCGCCGGTGTTTTGCACGCCCAGAGGCAAGGGCGCAGCTGACGAAACGATGTCGCGTTACCTCGGTGTGAGCGGTTTTGGCGGCCACGATAGTGTCGAGCGGTGTTTGGCGCAGTCGGACGCGCCGCTGCTGGTGTTGGGGTCTCAGCTCGGGGAATTCTCGACGATTTGGGACCAACGCATCGCTGCGCGGACGCTCGTGCACGTGGACCACAACGCGCTCGCGTTCGGGGTGGGCTTTCCGTCGGCGCGCACGATTCCAATCGAAGCCGACATCGGCGCATTTTTGGACGCGATCACGCCGCTTTTGGGCAAGCTGCCACCGACGCAAGACGTGCAAGTGTTCCCACCAGCAGCATCGCCAAAGCGCACGGACCACGTGCGACCATCAGTGTTGATGGCGGCGCTGCAAACCGCTGCGGTCGACGGTGGTGCCGTCGATATCTGCGCGGAGCCAGGCAGCGCATTTGCGTGGACCAACCACTACCTGAAGTTCAACACGCCGCGCTACCGCATCAGTGGCGCGTGGGCTTCGATGGGGCATATGACGACGGGCGCCCTCGGCACGCACGTCGCAACCGGCAGGCCTTGCATCGTCGTCACGGGTGACGGGTCGATGCTGATGTCGTGTGAGCTGTCGACGGCCGCGGCCATCGGGGCGCACGTGATTTGGATCGTGCTAAACGACGCGCGCCTGTCAATTACCCACGCCGGCTTGATCGCGCTCGGATATGCGCCCGCACACACAACGTTTCCGCGCTGCGATTTCGCAGCGATCGCGCGCGCCTGTGGCTGTGAAGGGGTGAGCGTGTGCAGCGAGTTTGACGTTGCAGGGCAGATCGCCGCCGCCATCACGAGCGGGCGCCCGACGGTTATCGATGTGCGGATTGATGCGGATGAGGTGGCACCGTTTTCGCGTCGAAACACCGCGCTGGCGGCGATGGGGGCACAGCGCGCCGACCTCGTCGAGGGTGTAGCCGCTGCCGTCGGCGGATCAGGTCTGAACGCTAGAATTTCGGAGGAAGAATGTTGAATGCCGGAATCGTCGCGGTGGCGGTCGAACTGCCGTCGCGCACCATCACCAACGCGTACCTGCGCGAGACCTATCCCGACGTCTGTCGCGAGCAAGAGGCGCACGCGCTCGCGAAGCTGTGGCGACCGCACCCAGACGAGCACAACAGCAAGCTGTTTGACGACGCCAGCGCGGTGTATCTCAACGACCCGTTTAAGGGGTGCGTCGAGCGGCATTGGCTTGAGGCCAGCGACGGCGCGGTTGATCTAGAGGAGCGTGCCGCGCGCCGCGCACTCGCCGCCGCACACATGAGCCCGGCCGACGTCGACCTGTGTATCTGCTGTTCATTTTTTCCTGACCAATGCGACGTCGGCAACGGCGCGTTTTTGGCCAAGCGACTCGGCATGAGCGCGCCCGCGTGGAATTTTGAGAGCGCGTGCGCGGGCAGCGCCTCCGCGATGCAACAGGCGATCGCGTTGGTTGCAGGTGGACTGTACCGCCGCGTCCTTGTCGTCGTGTCGTGTACGTATTCACGCGTCTCGCCCGAGGGCGATACCTTGGCGTGGATGAATGGCGATGGCGCCGCCGCGTTCGTCGTCGCGTCGCAAGCGCAGGCGTGCGGCTTGATTGCCGTCGACGGCAGAAACACGCATGAAACGTGCGGTTCCATTTGGTCGACGTTTGAAACCGACAGCAACGGAAAGCCCGCCATCCGGCTGCACACCGGGCCAAACGCGGGCAAGCTGTTGCGCCAAGGAGCAGAAACCACCATGCGAACGTGCGTTGACGGTGCGTTGCGAAAGGCCGATCGCGCCATCAGCGACATCGACTTTTTCCTCGTCAACACGCCGGTCGCTTGGTTTTCAGCGTTCGCGCAAGCCACACTTGGCTTTCCCGCACACAAGACCGCAAACGTGCACCCGCGGGTGGCCAACGTGGGTCCCGTGCTGATGCCCGCGAACCTTGAGCTCGCGCTGACAGACGGTCGCTTGCAAAAAGGCATGCAGGTGTTGTGTTACGCGTTTGGCAGCGTCGCTTCCGCAACGGCGTCCGTGCTGGTGTGGGGAGATACTTCGGTGGGCTAATTCACGAAGGCCGAGATGGCGACGCGATCGAGCTTGCCTCGCAGGAGGTGAAGACGGTGACGTCGCTATCGCGGGTTGTAGCGCAGCGCTCATTGTGAGCAGCGCCCGCAACTCCTTTCAAAAAAGTCGACACGACCCTAAGGAAAAAAGCTCGTGCGAGCGCGACCGCCGCGCTGCGTCCTCACTGCACCGCGCGATTGCCGGATGTTGCTCGCGCGCCCGCGGGGCGTGCGCTGGTCGCTTTGAGCTTGACCCGCCCTGCACTTGCGCCCACCCTCATTTCGGATGACCTATCGGCACGCGCTCGTTGGCGACACCCTTCTCGTGATGTGGCAGCGCCCACAACCGCCAGACTTGTTGGCAATCCGCTTTCACTTGGAGGCTGCTTGCAAAGCGAGCGGCAACCTTCCGCACTACATCGCGGTTACACCTGCAACGGCGCCCGATCCCGGGGGCGACGTACGAAACGAGATGATCTCAACGATGAAGGTCACCATCTCGCTGTGCAAATCCATGCACCTCGTGCTTGAAGGCTCGGGACTGAAGTTCGCCGCGCGGCGCAGCATCGCGGCCGGCATCTTCCTCGCTGCCGGCGGCCGGACAGTTCACGTGCACGACCAGTTTGACAAGGCGCTGGTGCGCGCCGCCATCGACGCGACATCGCAAAAAAAGCTCACCGATGCACTCGCCGAGATGCGCGCCAGCGAGTCCCCTATGCTTGTGCCGACTCGCTGACCGTCACGCCGGCGCCGTCGACGAGCTGCATGGTCGGCCCGTCAATGGTGTAACCGCCGACAAAGGGGTCGCCCTTCAACAACAGCGCGGTGTCGAGGTCGATGAAGTCGGCGCCGCCCATCGCGTGCACGAGGTGCGCGGACATCGACAAGCCCAAGCGCGTCTCCACCATCGCGCCCATCATCACCAGCAACCCGCGGCGCTTGGCAGCGCGACCCAAGCGACCGGCTTTGACGGCGCCGCCCATCTTTTGCAACTTGAGATTGACGCCGCGCGCGGTGCGTTTTTTCAACACGCGCTCAAGATCCAAGAAATTCTGCACGCTTTCGTCGGCGATGACGGGACAGCCCGCTAGCTCCGTCACAAACGCCATGCCCTCCTCGTCGTTGCGCGCACAAGGTTGCTCGAAGCACGTCACGTTCATGTTCAAGCGTCGGGTGATGCTCAACAGCGTCATTGCTGCGCGCCCCGTCAATCCTTCGTTGCCGTCCAACCGCAGCTCCGCGTGTGGCGTCGCGCGCGCGATGGCCTCGAGATTTCTGGCGTCGTCGTCGACGTTTTTGCCAACCTTCACTTTGAAGGCACGAAAGCCCATCGCCCACCACCACGTTGCGAGCTCTGCGGCGCGTTGCGCGCTCACCATCGGGATGGTGATATCGGTGTGCAGCGGCTCCGGTGGCGTCGTCGGCGAGCCGAGCAGCGCGTGCGCCGGCACGTCTTCTAACCGCGCCCACGCGTCGAGCAGCGCGTGCTCTGCGCCGGCGCGCGCCATGGTGTCGTGACCGAGCACGTTGTCGAGCAGCGCTTCGAGCGCGGAGTGCCCGTCAAAGCTCGCGCCGAGCAGTTGGTCTTCCGCGCGCGACAAATGCCGAAGCACATCAGGCTGGTCGAGCGTCGTGACGCCCGGCAACGCCGCAGCCTCGCCGATGCCAAACGCGCTCTTGCGCACCAGGCCCTCGTCTTTGACCAAGCGCACATGCACAAGCACAGAGCGCGTCACGTCGACGCGGGCGTTGGCGATGACGAACGGCTCACGCAGCGGGACCAAAATGGGGCGGGCGTCGAAGCGGACGATGCGCATGCGATCCTCACAACTGTCGCGGGGTCGACCGCGCGTGGGCGGACCATACGTGCAATCACCAGACGGTGGGAAGCGACGCCAGCGCACCTCGAGTGAAAACGACAATCTCGCGTTTTGCGGCAAACCTTCTACACTCAGGCGATGGGGTTCAACGACCGCATAGGCCACTGCACACAATGCCTGCTTGTCGCCGTGTGCGTGGCTGCGAGCGCCGCCTGTAGCGCGCCGGCCGTCGGTGTGCGCTTGGTGTTCCCGTCGCAAGAAACGTTCTTAGTGTCGGCGCTGGCGAGCATCGACATCTACGACGGTGGCGGCAGCGGTGACACCAGCGCCGCTGCCATTTGTGGTGCGCTGTCGGTGGACTCGTCGAAACCACCTGCGGGTTTGCCGTCGCTTGCGTCCACCGGCAAACGCAACGTTTGCGACCTGCGAGGTGGTGCCGTGGCCCTCAGCGACATCGGCGTCGGCCGCCGCGTGATCTTCGCCGAGGCACAGTCAGGCAACACCGCGCTGTTGCGGGGCTGCGTGGTCGCGGATTTGTATGGCGAAAGCGAGGCGCTGTCGGGCGCCGACAAAGACACCGCCGAGCG
>JAYTVG010000677.1:0-15412 GCA_043744135.1 Deltaproteobacteria bacterium
GACGTGGCAGCAGTGGGATCGGGACTTCGACGGCGCTGAGCATGCACTGACGTCGTTTGATAGCGCTTGCTACTCAACGCTCGGCCAAGAGATCGCGCACCGCTGGGGTTCGGGTTTGCGCTTCAAAGATAAAAACGGCGCGACGTCAACCGCGCTGCTTGGGCGCGATAACTCTCACTGGTCTGCGCGCGTCGACACCGATGCGTCGGTGATGGACGGCTGGGACTGGCAAGACAACGGCGACGGCGACTTCACGCTCATCAACGACATGGACGTGTACTGGGACGTCGACTTGTACACGATGGGCGCGCTCGCCCCCGGTTTGGTGCGACCGTTTTTTCTGATCGACAACGCGCAATACACCCGCAGCGGCCAGATTGGCATCGACGGTCGCGCGATCGGTAACGCCGACGTCCTTGAGCTCGGCGTGCCGAGCGTCAGCGCGATGAACGATTTTTTAGGCGTGTCGTTGGGCGCCACCGGCACCCGCGTCGACGTCACCATGCAAGACATCTTAAATGCCGAGCAGATGCGCTGCCCATCGCCCGACACCACGCAAAAGGCCTTCAAACAAGCGTTCGTGCTCATCACGCGCCCAGGACAAAGCGAAGCCTCGGCAGCCAACGACGCCGCCGAGCTCGAGGTGGTGGAGCAGACGTGGGAGGATTGGTGGCACGACCGCACCGCGCGCGCGCTGACGCTGTGCTCGGATCTCAACGGCGACTGCACGCACGCGCAGATGACGCTCACGGCAAGCGACTTCGTCGAAGTCGGCATCGGCGACAGCGCTGCCCTTGACCTCACCATCGGTGCTGTCGACGCTAACGTGAAAAATGCCAAGCTCACCGTGGCGTTGTCAGGCGACGGCGCCACCGGCGTCAACCTCGTCACCACGAACTCCGATCTCGGCGACATGAACTTCAACACCAAAAAGAACGTGGCTGTGAAGTTCGACGTCAAAGACAGCGCGAAGTGTGGCGTGTCGTTTGCGATCGACGCCGTGTTGAGCAGCGACAACGCGCAAACCGTCACGCAGCGCTTTCGGATCTTGCCCGGTTATAAGATCGTCAAAGAGGTCACGTTTGGCAAAGATGACGGTGGCTTCGGTGTCAACGACGACGGCAAAGACGGCGCTGATGGCGACCACGGCGGCCTGAAGCGCAGAGATCTCGCAACCACCTGCGAGATGAGCACGCGCACACCTGAGCGCGACAACTCGCCCAGCGACGCGTCCGCCTACCTCACGCAAGGCGATCTCGACGGCGACACCTCGCTGTGGTCGCCGGACGTCAGCCTCGCGGGTGCTGTCGATCCACAAGTGCGCTACGCGTATTGGCTCGACGGCAAAGGCAAGTTGCGCACCCAGCTGTCCGACGACAACGGCAAAACGTTCCGCACCGCGAGCACCTGGGAGGACGCCAACCACGCCTGGGTCAACGACACCATCAATGTGCGCAAGGTGTTTGACGGCACGCTGCCCGCCAAAGTCACCGTGCGGTTTTTGTTCGATGGCCACGGGTCGATGGAGGGTGGCGTCGATGACTTTCGCATCCTCGACGTTGACGGTGTCTGCCTCGAGCAGAGCTCGTTTCGTGGCGGTTGCGGCTGCAGCCAAAGCGCAGCGACCACACCTGTGCCGGTGTTGCTGGGGCTTGCGGGCCTGGCATGCGTGGTGTTGCGCCGCCGTCGTCGCTGATGCGGGCGCTCGTGTTTGACCTCGACGGCACGCTCATCGACAGCGAGCGCGCCATCACGCAAGCCGCGTCGGCAGCGTTTGCGCGCTGTGGCATGCGTGTGACGGCGCTGCAGGTCGCCGACCATCTGGGCGCGCCGCTGGAGGAATTGTTCGCGGTCTTTCACCAAGGCGAAGGCGTTTTCCCGCGGGACGCTGACCTGCTGCGCAAGTTTGTCGCGAGCTATATCGAGATCCACGACACGCATCCCGATCGCTTTCCGCCCGCGTTGCCGGGTGTGCGCGAGGCGCTGACGGCACTGCACGCGCACGGCACACCGATGGCCGTCGCGACCACCAAGCCGACGCCGCGCGCGTCGTCGCAACTTGAGGGCGCGGGGCTGCTGCAGCTGTTTACGCATGTGCAAGGCACTGACGCGGGCATGCGACCAAAGCCTGCGCCCGACGTCGTGCTTGCTGCGTGTCGCGGCTTGCACGTCGCGGCGGCGGACGCGATCATGATCGGCGACACCCAGCGCGACGTGGCGGCGGCCCGAGCGGCGGGCTGCGCCGCGGTGGTGGTGGCCTACGACGCTGCGCGCGCCACGGCAGCAGCAGCCTTTGGTGCCGACCGCGTGGTGACGTCGCTGCTGCAACTCATCGTGTGAGCGTGCGCGCGAGGTCCGCCAGCGTGCGCACGCTACGCCGCTGCGCCAGCTGTGACAGCACATGCGTCAACCTGCGCAGCTTGTCGTCAAGTGCGATGCGCGCGTCAGGCTGCACCGCCAACAACGCCGCGTCGACGTCGTCGGGTGCGCAAAAATCGATGGCGTGCAACTCAAGGACCGCGAGCCGCTTGGTGCGCAACACCGCGCGCGTGAGTGTCGAGGCCACCGCGTCGTGCGCCACCAACAACGTGCCCAAAAACGGCACGCCCGCGACGCTGCCGATGGGGAACTCTACAATGTGACGCGCCGTCACACGCGAGCGCGCGGCCACGCGGTAGTCGAGCAACGACGGCAAAAACGCCACCGTATGCGACGTGGCGCGCAAACTGCCGCGCAGCGACGCCGACCTGCGCGCCCGCACGCGCAGCACGGCGATGGCAGCCGCGCGCGCCGCGACGTACACGGGCGACGGCAGCATGCTCGCGTCGTAGCGAAATCCCAACGCGTCCAATGCGGCCACCAACGTCTCACTCAAGTTATAGCCCGGCGCGCGGAAGCCCACCGGGGGCTCGCCGACCAGCGCGGTGATGGCGCTGCTTGCCCGTGTCAGATCGGCTTCGATGGTGGCGCGCGACTGCGTCGACAAATCATAGCGGTGCGCATCGCTGTGGCTGGCGATCTCGTGGCCGTCGGCATGCGCTTGTTGCACGAGGTAGCGCACCGCGAGGCTTTTGAGATCGTGCGCGACCACAAACACCGTGCCGCGCAGCTGTTGCGCCCGCATCAAGATCAAAAAACGCGTGAGGCCGCGCGCCACCAGCATGTCGTCGTCGGGTGGGTCGAGGCCGTGGATCGCGTGGTAGTGCGCGCCGGCATCGAGGTCGATTGTGACCGCGGCGCAATCGCGCACGCTGTCGACGTCAAGCAGCGACATGCGGGCGGTCAAAAATCCAGCGCGCCAAAAACGCCGTCGCGATGAGGCCGATAAACACGGCGGCGAAGATCGGATCGCGCGACGCATGCACCAGTGGCACCGCCAGGGCCAACGACAACATCAAACGCACGACGGCGAGCAAACGGCGGCGCACTACGAACAAGCCGGCGATCTCAAGCGCGCACAGCGGCACACCAAACACCACGGCGCGCATCACGTCGTCACTGTGTTGCGCCACCACATCCCATTGCAGGTACAACACCTCCAAAAACGCCAGCACTGCAAACGCCGCCAACACCAACACACCAGCGGCTGCGGCGTCTTTGGCGAGCATCGCTAAGCGGTGGTACTCCTGCACGTGCAGATCGACGAAGGCTTCGAGCGCGGTGTTTAAGATCTCGGCGAAAAACACCAGCGCCACCGCGAACAACAGCGCCGTGCGCGTCGCGATGTCGAGCGGCAGCGCCATGCCCACGATCATCACCATCATCGCCGCCACCACGTGAACCTTCATATTGCGCTGGCTGGCCACGGTGCGCAGCACGCCCGCGAGCGCCGCACGAAACGAGCCGACGATGCCGCCGCCCGTGAACGCGGGGGGGATGCTTTGCAGCTGCGGGTCTTTCAGGTCGGGCGGCGGTTGCGCCGCGGTGCGCGACGTCATCACGCAGCCGGGGGCAGCTCAGTGCGGCGGTGCGAGCGTCGGCGCAACAGCGCGCGTCGGTTGCGCCACCACAACACCGGCAACAGCGCTGGCAAACCGAAGTTGCCGCAGTTCAGGCAGCCAAACGGGCTCGTGTCGTTGGCGACCGCGCCCACCTCCGTGCCTGCCGTCGGGGTTTCGGTGGGGGCCGGTGCTGGGCCATCGGCGACGACGCATGCACCGTCGATGCAAAACAGCGCTGCTGTGGTGCTGCGCGCATCGCAGCGTGAGGCACCAAATGCGTAGCCCGGTTCGCAAGCGGCGCCGGCACGCAGCAAGCAGTCGTCGCCCCACGCGTCTGACAGCAAGCCGCAGCTGGCGTCGAGGCTGCGGCAGTCTAACGTGGTGGCGGCGTCACCGTCGCAAAACGCCAAGGTGTCGCCGCTGCAGTGCGGGGTGCACGGGTCGGGGCCGGCGTCGGCTTGCGCCCGGGCACGTGCTGACACGCCGGCCACGACGCACGCGAGCACAAAACAGCGAAAGGGATGCGACGCCACGATGGACACCGCACCCCTTTCGCTTTTTTGCGCCCGAAGCGCAAGAACCTAAGCCCGCCTCAGGCCGAGCGACGACGACGGCTCACGACCGCCAGGCCGAGCAGCGCCACTGCGCCCAGCGTTGCATCACTGTGCTGCGTCGCGTTTGACGAGCAGCCGGTCGGCGCGGGGTCGCCTTCGCCTTCACCCTCGCGGCCGTCGCCTTCGCCTTCGCCTTCGCCTTCGCCTTCGCCTTCGCCTTCGCCTTCAGCGGGGCAATCCGCGGGGTCTGGGGCACGAGCACAGGTCACGCCGCCTGCGCACACGCCGCCTGTGCAGGTGCCCTGGGTGCCGCACTGGGCGTTACACGTGCAGGCTTGGTCGCCGCAGGTCGATTGAATCAACGCGCAGTCAAGGGCGATGTTGGAGGTGAGCGCCAACGTGTTGTCGGCGTCTTGCAGGCAGATGGTCAACACGGTGCCAGTGCAAGATGAGCCGTCGGCGCCTGCGACGCACGCGGGGCCGACGTGCGCGACGCACACGTCGGAGGTGACGCTTTGGCTTGAACACGTGCCGTCGCCGGCGCACAGCACGTTCCCCGCAGTGTTGTTGTCGGTGGTGTCTTGGTTCAACAGCGGGCCGAGGCCCACGCACGGGTCACCGGCCGCGGCCGCGCAGCCCACGGTGACGCCTGTACACGCACCGTCACACCCGGTGTCGGTACAGGTGCCGCCACCCGCCTGCGCGCAGTCAAACGCAAACTCGACGGGGGCTGCAGGGTTTGTGACGTCGTCACAGACTTGCACGGTGCCGTCGCCGTTACAGGCGTTGGCGAAGGTATCGGGATCACAAGCCACAGCTTGGGCGTGCGCGGCGGTGGAAAGCAACGAGACGGCGGCGAAGGCGGCGGGCGCCAGGAGCGTGCGGAAGTGCAACATGAGGGTCCTCTTTGTCAGCGCCCAAAGGCGTGCAGTCATGAGGTCGAGGGTGATCCTCGACACCCCACGGACCGTATCCGACATGTCAGGGCGCGCAACCACGAACTGGACCGTCAACGGGAGGATGCCCGCGCGCGCGCCATTGTCAGGCCGAAAGCGTCAGGTCCAAATGACCGCGGTCTTGATGCCCACCAAGTCGCCGTCGCCGGCGAGACCGACGAGATACGTCGGGTGGTTGGCGCCGCCGGAGCCGTCGCGGCCTTGCACGACGACACGCAGCTCGCTCAGGTCGCGGCGCATCAGCTCGACGACCGCTTGGGCCTTGTCGCCCGTGCCGGCAGGAAAGACGTCGAGGCGGTGCAGGCTCACAAAGTCGTTGAGCAACGCGCGCGTCGGCCGCTCGAAAAGGTCTAAGCGCTGCGCGTCGATCGCGGGGTCGAGGTTGAAGGTGGCGCTGAAGATGTCGCGGTTGAGCTGCGTAAACGGGCCGGGCACGCGCACCACGCTGATGGGCTCGCCGCCTTCACTCCCGAGCAAACCGTCAAAGCGCAAATCGGCCAAGCGCGGTGCCAGGAAGTCGCGAATCTGCGCACCCGACAACGGCCCCGGCGGCAACGCGTCCACAGGTGCCGGCGGGGGAGCCACCGCGAGCAGGTCGATGGCCGTGCGCACGCGCGCGCCGATGGCGGGCTGTGCTTCAACGAGGGCCTTGATCTCGACCTTCGACAACCACTGCGCGCCGCGCACGTTGGCGCTATCGACGGCGTCTTTGATCGCGCTGGTGGCGCGCTGCACTAAGGCGTCGACGCCGACCAGCGTGCCGGGGCCGCCGTCAGCGCGCATGGCTTGGGCGACGGCGTCGAGGTCGGCGGGCAAGGTGGTCTGCTCGCTGTGCGAAATCAGCGTGTTGTTGCCGGCCGCAGCCGCGGCTTGCTCTTGCACGGTGCGGTTGACGGTGGCCAAAACATCAGCGGTGCGGACGCGCGCCATGGAAACCTCTAGAGTTGTGAGTGTTTTCGGCGCGGCGCAGCAAAAGGTGCGTCAATGTAGGATGCGTCGGGATCCGAACTTTACCTTTGCGCAGGCCACGGGTCTTTAGGGGATGGATGCGAATGTCGACATGACGCAGCACGCTTCACACCCCGCGCGCGGCGACGCTTTGGCGCCCCACGCCCGCGACGCTGACCCGTTGCGGTCGCTGTTTGACGCCGCGCGCGCGGGTGACGCCCAAGCACTGACGGAGCTGTGTCGCGCCATGCGGCCACGCTTGTACCGTGTCGCCTACGCGGTGTTGCGCGACCGCGACGACGCCGACGACATCGCTCAAGACGCGTTGGTGCGCGCGCTGCACAAGCGCTGGTTGTTTTTAGGCATCGGTTCGGTGGGCGGGTGGATGACCCGCATCGCGCTCAACCTGGCGAAAAATCGCCACCGTGACGTCGCGCGTCGCCACCACCTCATCGCCGGCGCCTCCGACGCTTGTCGCGCGGCATACGGTGCGCAGGCCACCGCGCTGCCCGACGCGCTCGGCGTCATGGTCAGCCGCGAGGCAACACAACGCGCCGACGCAGCGCTCGCCGTGCTCACCGCCAAGCAAGCGGACGTGGTGCGCTTGCGGGTGGTCGCTGAGTTGTCGTTCGCCGACGTCGCTGTCGCGCTCGGCATGCGGGAAGACAACGCGCGTGTCACCTTCAATCAAGCCAAAGACAAGCTCAAGCGACACCTCGATGCACAAACGCATAGGAGCCCCCAATGAACCCACCCCCCGATACCATCAACGACGCGTTGGCCGCCCTGAGCGCCGTCGACGCGCCACGCCGCAGCGACGCGGCATTTGTCGCTGCCGTCAAAGCTGACCTCGCTCAGCGCTCCCGCTCGAGATGGGCGACGTGGTTGCTGCCCGCAGGCGCGTTTGCGGCAGCGGGCGCCTTCGCCTTGGTGCTGTTGCCTGGCGCGCCCCAGGCGCTTGATGCCGGCGTGGCACCGACAGTCGCGCTGACAGTCACGCCGTCGCTCGCGGCTACGCCGAGCGCGACTGCGCAAAACGACGGCGCGCAAAACGACGGGGCGCAAGAGTCAGATCCGCAACCAGACGATGACGATGGCTTTACGTTGCCGACGCTCGATGCGTCGTCAGATGAAGAGCTGCTCGCATTTGAAAGCCGTCTCGATGCTTCCATCGACGCGGCACGCAAACGGCGCGTGCCTCTGCAAGGAACCGGGATCTGACGTCTTTGCCCTGCACCCAAAGGAGAACACCCATGCGCCATCACATCGCCATCACCGCGCTCATCGCGCTGCTGCAGTTTGCACCCGCCCACGCGCAAGCTTCGCCTGCGCCGGCCCCCGCACCAACAGCCGACGCGCGAAGCGCACTGAAGCAGCAGCTGCGCGAACGGGTCGCGCAAAAAGTGAAGACCTACCTCGCCGTCGAGCTGTCGTCGTCGCTCAGCCTTGACGAGGCCCGCAGCGTGAAGCTGTCGGCGGCGATAGACGCGCACATGAAGCGCAAGCAAGCACACCGCGAGGCCCTCCGCGCGCAGATGGACACGCTCAAGCAACTCGTCGCCGCCGGCGGCACCGATGCGGCGCTGGGCGCGCAAGTTGACGCCATCGTGAAAAAGCGTGCGGCACAGGCCGACGAAACCGGGCTGATTGTGGAGTGCGCAAAGTTTCTGTCAGTGAAACAACAAGCGCAGTTGGTGTTAGCGCTGCCAGACGTGATGCGCGGGGTGGGCGACATGATGCGCGAGGCCAAGCAACAGCGGCGCATGGGACGCGCCGACGCCAGCGACGACGGTGCTGGCGATCGTCCTCGGCTGCGACGGCGCTAACGGGCGATCTGCTCGCGGGAGCGCTCGATGGCGCGCTCCATATGCTTGCGATAGTCGCGCGGCAGGTTGTTAAACAGCGTCTCCACCGAGTGCTCGACGACGTGCTTGTCGACAAGGTCGAGGTAGCTCGCGATGCGCTCGACGGTGCGATCCACCAACGCCTCGTCGTTGCGCCCCACGATCAGCCGCGCCGCGGCCCGCAGGTCGGTTTCGTGATGCGCGATGGCCTTGAAGCACAGCCCGCGCAGGTGATTGGTGAGGGTGCGAGACTTCGACGACAAGCCGAGCTCATTTTCTGCGGCGGCGATCTTGAACCGGTGGCGCCGTAACGCAACCAGCTCCTGCAGCTCCACCTCGTTCCAAAAGCCACCGACATCGTCGTCGGCGATGCGCGCGTCGGCGGTATCGGCGTCGTCACTTGCCAACGGTCGTGCGGTGACGAGCGCGTCCCCGTCGTCAGCCTCGGGGAGGTGCTCAAGCGTCAGCACCGTGTCGAGCTCAAATGCCGCGCGGCGTGCGACCTCGCGCACCAAGTTGCGCAGCTCGCGAATGTTGCCGGGGAAGTCGCGCGCGATCAGGTGGTTTAACAAGCTCGGTGCGAAGGTGGCGTTGGCCAGGTCGAACTCGCTTTTGCACTCATCCAAAAAATGCCCAGCAAGTGTGGCGATGTCATCGCGTCGCTCGCGCAGTGCAGGGACCTTGACCTGGCTTTGTGCGAGGCGCTGGTACAAGTCGAACGGAAAGCGCCCCGCCACCGCCTCCGCTTTGAGGTCGACGTTGGTCGCAAAGATGAACTTCACGTCCACGATCTTCGGCTCGCCCTTGCCGACCGCGGGATGAAATGCGCGCCCCTCAATCGGCAACAACAACATCGCTTGCGTCTCATGCGGCAAGCGATGGATCTCATCAAAAAACAGCGTGCCGCCATCGACATCGTCCAGCATGCCGAGCTGGCCGTCTTTTGAGATGTTCAACAGTCCCGACCCTTTGCCGAAGCCGAACAACTTGCCCGCGGTGATGGCGCTGTCCGCGGATCCGAGCTCGGCGCAGTTCACGACGCGAAAGGCCTTGTCGCTGCGTGGCCCCAAACGGTGCAGCGCTTCGGCGACGCCGGTTTTGCCGGTGCCGGTCTCGCCGACGATGAGCACAGGATCTTTGCCGGGTGCGCGCACCAACACCTCGCGCAGCAGCTGCAGCGTGCGCGTCGACGCACCGATGATGGCGTCGCGACGGATGACCGCGAGATGCGGGAAGCGGCGCTCCCACTCCGCCACCTTCGCGTACAAATCGCCGTTGGGCTTTTTGGCGTTGGCTTCGGTGGAGGGCAGCATGCGCCGCACCCGCCGCGCCGTGTGAGCGCGGCGCGCCAATACCCGTACGCGCGCCAGCAGCTCCTCGATGTCAAAGGGCTTGGTGAGGTAGTCGTCGGCGCCGACGCGAAACCCCGCCAGGCGATCTGCAGCATCGCCTTTTGCTGTCAAAAACATCAGCGGCAGCTCCGCACATTTTGCGTCTGCGCGCATGCGCGCGGCGAGCGTATAGCCGTCCATCACTGGCATCATCACGTCGCTGATGACGATTTCTATCGGTGCGTCGCGCGCCTCCGCGAGCGCGGCGAGCGCTTGCGATCCGTCACCGACGTCCGTGACGACATAGCCAGCGCGCTTCAAGTTGTAACGCAAGGTGCTGCGTAAGTCGGGCTCGTCTTCCACGAGCAACACGTGCACGAGCGCTTCAGCGACCGGTGCATCGCTGGCGTCGCCGTTTGCGGCCGAAGGCTCGATGGTGGACGACAGACGTTGCACAGTTACTCCGCCGTACGACTCGAGGACCCATCGTTGTACACGACAACCACGCGTGATGCATCCCCGTGTGCGAGCGCAGCGGCCGTTGTGGTTGCGTGCTGCGCCGGCAACAGCAGCTGCACTGCTGTGCCGCGGCCAAGTTCACTCGTGACGGACAGCGCACCGTGGTGCGCATCCACCACAGCTTTGACGATGGCCAAACCAAGACCTGAGCCCTGGCCAGCGTGCACCGCACTTGGCACCTGAAAAAACGGCTCGAACAAACGCCCGACCGCGTCCGCGGGCACGCCGCAGCCGGTGTCGGTGACGCAGATGCGCAAGCGTGTGTCATCGCAGGCAGTGAGCGCCACGTTGATGCTGCCGCCGGCGTCGGTGAACTTCAGCGCGTTGTCGATGAGGTTTTGCAGCACCTGCGCGAGCCGTGTGGCGTCGCCACGCACGATCACCGGCGCTCGCGCATCGCACGTGACAGCAAGTGCGACGCGACGCGCTTGCGCACGCAGCTGCAGGTCGTTGACGATGCGATCTACCAGCGAGTCCATCCGCACGGGGTCTTGCGGCTCCAAACGCTGTCGCAAGCGCGCCAAGTCGAGCAAGTTTGTGCACAACGACGTCAGCCGGTCCTCTTGCCGTGCGATCGCCTCGACAAACGCGCGCACATCGGCGTGATCCATCGACGGCAGATCGCGCAGGATCGTCTGGACGTTTTGCTTGATGACCGTCAGCGGCGAGCGGAAGTCATGGCTGACGGTAGCGACCAGCTCGTCTTTGCGTTGGTTGAGCAGCGCAAGCTCGCTGTTTTTTGCCTCAAGTTCGGCAGTGCGCGCAGCGACGCGCCGCTCAAGCTCACGGTTTAAACGCTCGACCGCGTCAAAGGCGAGCGCGTTGACCAACGCCGCTGCGAGTGGGCCCGCCAAGCTCAATACGAAGCCAACGTCGGCGGCCTCGTACGGGACCTGCTGTGGTCGGTGGCCGACAACCAACATTCCCACGGGCTCGTTGGCGACGGCGAGCCGCACCGCCAAGGCCGAAGCACCAAGACTTGGGGGCGCCGGTTGATCGTCGTCGACCACCCACGGATCCGCGCGCTCCAACCACGGCCCGATCACGTCGTCAACCAAGACAACGGCGTTGGCGTTGTTGCCCTGCTGCACCAAGCGCAGGGGCTCCTTTTCTAGGCGGTACAGCGTGAAGCCTTGCGGCTGGATCGACTGCTCAAAGGTCACCTTCAAGCGCTCCAGCACGTCGGGCAAGTGCGTGGCCGTGGACGCGCGGGCTGTGAACGCGGCGAGCAGGCGGCCGGCGTCGTAGCGCTTTTGGCGCAGCAGTGACTCGACGTGCGTTTGCAGGCGGTGCGACAACGGTGCCGCAACCGCAAATAGCAGCGCCGCCAGCGCGACCATCGCGGCGGCATCGTTCACTTTCAAAAACTGCACCGCAAACCACAGCGTCAGTCCCAGTGCGATGCCGACGACGGCAGCGACCGTCAAGCCGCCGACCAAGCGCCGTGCAGTGGCGTTGAGGCGCAACAAATCGTGACGCACGATGGCGTCGGCGGTGGAGATCGGCACCAACAACAAAAAGCCGTTCCAGATGAGCGAAAACGGCGACAACTCTAAAACGTGACCCAAAAACAAGTTGCAGATGGGAATGCCTGCACCCACCGGCCACGCCCACAAGATCTGTCGAATGCGCGCGCGCCGCCTGGGTGATCGACCGCGCAGATACGCCACCGTCAACAGCGCGAGCCCCAAAAACACACCGAAGCCGAGCCAGGCATACAGCAGGCCGTCGTAGCGCACGTAGCTGTGCACGTCGCCTTTGGTGCGGCGCATTTGCACCGCGATGAACGTCGACACGCCGAAGCACACCAGCGTCAAGGCCCACATCCCGCGCTGCGGCAAGTTGGGGTGCGACGCGCCGTCGTCTTTGAAGCCGGGATCGCCGTGTTCAAGGTTGCCTTGAAACGCGCGCAAGCCGATGACCTTAGAATAGCCGCGCGTGATGATGCCGACGAGGACCAGGCCAAGCGACCCCAAATACGGCGCGAGCAGCGGGAAAAACGGCGGCAACCGCCACATCAGCGTCATGTCGGCGACCGACGCTAACGACACGCCGATCGAAGCGAACAGCGCGAAGAAGCTCCACGACTCCGCGGTCCCCGGTCGCAAAACGTAAAGGGCCACGGCGATTGCGACGAACAACAACCCCAAAAACGCTTGACTGGTGTGGCCGCGCACAAGGTCACCCGCGGTGAACACCCGCGTCGCCAACTGCACGAAGCGGGTGTCGTCGCTGAGGCCTTGCACTTGGTACACCACAGGGCTGCCTGGGGGCCGCGACAACGCACGTGCCACCACGTCGTCTTTGGAAAAGACCAGCTCACCGTCGACCGCGATGATGCGGTCCCAAAAGTGAAAGCCAGCGCTGCGCGCACCCCAGGCGTCAAACCCCGCAGGGTTGACCAAACCTTCATCGACGATTGAGACGCCGACGAACGGTTGGCCGACCATGCGCACTGCCGACACGCACACGCTGCCGCACACGAGCAAGGTCGCGGTCGCTAAAAACGCGAACAGGCTGTGCACCACGAAACGCACGTCAGCAGTATGGCACCGCAAACGGCGCCGCGAACGATATTCACTGACAACGCCAGCTCAACGACGCATTTGGTCGTTTTGTTGACGCCCATGTTTCGTGGCTTGTCCATGCGACAACGGCACAGCGCGCGTCACAACTTGCGTTGCCGGCCCAGCCTTGTGATGTTGCTGACGTGCGTGGACTTACCATCATCGCGCCGTTGCTCGCGGCGCTCACGAGCTTCGCGTGTGCAGGTGAGCTTGAGGTGCAAGCGCCGCGTCCGATCGCGGATGCTGGATTTGACCAGCGCCGCCAACTGCCAGCCGACATCGACGCGTTAGACATCGCGATCGACGGCCGCGCCTCTTGCGATCCGACGAACCCCGCAGCGGCGCTGACGGCGACGTGGACCATCGAGCCCTTCGCAAACTCATCGGCGCCAGGCTCAGACGGTTCGCCCCAACGGCTCCCCATCGTGGACGTCGGTGACCCGTTACGGATGCACTTTGTCGCGGGCCCCGGCAGCTATTGGGTGCAGCTCAGTGTCGCAGTCGCAGCACGGCGCAGCGACCCAGACGCGCTCGTGGTGACGGTTGTGCCCGACGACGGTACCGCCCGTGACGATGTCGTCGTCGAGCCACCCGACACCAACGCCTGTGGCGCCGACACCGCACTGTAGCGCTGCCATCGATGCCAAGGACCGAAGTGTTCACCTCCGCGGATTGTGCACAGGCTTGTTTGCGAAACGACGTGCGTTGATGAGACCCCACGTACGGCCCTTGTTTGGCGGCTCGCTGTTGTTGACCGCGGCGATCGTGTGGGGCTTGGCGTTTGCGCCGCAGCGTTTGTCAGTGGAGTCGCTGCAGCCGCTGACAGCAACGGCGATGCGCTTCACGCTGGCAGCGGCGTTCATGTTGGCGCTGGCGTTTGGTCGCATGCGCAAGGCGCCGTCGCTGCCGTGGCGATCCGCCCTTCAGCTCGGCGCGATTTTGTACCTCGCCTACGCGCTGCAAACAGCCGCCCTCAAGATTACGCCGGTCGCGCGCGTCTCGTTGATCACGGGGCTGTACGCGGTGTTCGTGCCACTGCTGTCCCCGTTGTTTGGTCATCGCGCGCCGACCAAGCTGCACTGGTTGGGCGCGCTGGTGGCCTTCATCGGGACGCTGGGTTTGGTGGGGATCGGCGCGGACCGAAACGTCCTCGCTGTCGGGTTCAACAGGGGCGATGTCTTTACACTGCTGCACGCGCTGCTGGGTGCCGTGCAAGTGCTGCTGGTGGGGCGCTTGGCCAATCGCACCGACGCCATCACGCTAAACGCCATGCAGGTGGCGGTGATCGCGTCGATCGCAGTGCCGGTATCGCTTGTCATCGAGGGCCCGTGGCAGGTGGTCAGCGTCGATGTGACGACAGGCGCGTCGCTTGTGTACCTCGCAGTGTTTTCCACCGCGCTTGCGTTTACCTGTCAGCTCATCGGACAAAAACACGCGTCACCGTCGGCGGCTGCGGTCATCATGCTGCTTGAAACTCCGATCGGCGTGTTGGCTTCCGTGTGGTTTTTGCACGAGCAGATGTTGGGCTCGCAATGGCTGGGCTCCATCGTGTTGTTGCTCGGCGTCATCGTGTCGCTGTGGGCGGAGGCGCGCGCCCAACGTGGCCTTGCCGAAAACGCCAGCGACGGGCAGCACGCGCCGGTCCAAAACGCTGATTTGCAGTGACGTCACGTGAGCTAGCCCCGGCAACACGCGCAAACGCGCGAGCATTTCGTGCGTGCGCAGCTGCGCTTCGTGCGCGTCCATCGCGGTACTGACCTCGACGATCACGCGTGTGCACTTGGCATCAGCGAATGCGACCGGGCGTGCGAGCTCAAACAGACTATCGCCGATCACTGGACGCACCAGCTCTTCGCAAAACTGCGCGGCGTTGTGCAGCGCCCCGCTCAGCGACGAGCGCGTCGCCAAATTCGCCAGGTGCATGCGCATGTCATTTTGCGGCAGCGCCACACGCCCACGACGGGGCACGTCGAGCAACACGCGCAGCGGGTCGCCGTCTTTGAGCGGCAATACGCGCTCGCGCGAGGCACGTTTGCGTTCCCGCACCGCGCGCAACACGGCGCGCCTAACGAGGTCATCGTCGCTTTTACACTGGGTCGCTTCGGCGAAGACCGCGGCTTGCGCCATGTTGCGGACGGTCTCGCTATCGAAACGCACGCGGGTGCGCAGCGAACCGCCAGGATGGCGCGGCCGCTTTTGCATCAGCACCGCGGCCTCACCGCAGGCGCGCGCAAACGCATACAGCCACCGCGGCGTGGGCGGCCCATCGCCCTGCGCGCACAGCACGCCGACGGCGCTGTGCAGCTCAGCGCGCTGTCGCGCCGACAACACGTCACCAGTGCTGCTCGGGCGCATGAGTTGTGCAATCGCGATGGTGCGCAAGCCCGCAGCGTCCAAGCGCTCGCCCTGCGCCACCGCGCGCCGCAGCGCACGCAAAATTAACCGCGTGTTGTCGTCGATGGTGCGCCTCATCTGCGCGGTGACGGGCATCGCTGCCGCGTCGCGCGCCGTCAGGTCGTTCACTGGTGGCGAGGGTAAAACGTCGCTCACTGTATGCTCCACGTCGCACCGACGTCGGCGCCAGCGTACAACGCAGAAAACGGCCCGACGCCGCCGGCGCGCTGAAATGGGCTAGACGAGGCACCCGCGCGGCCGCCGATGAGGCCGCGCACCTCGCCGACGAATGGGCCAAGCGCGTAACACAACGCAAGCGCCGACCCCATCTCGCCACCCACCGCGAAATCCTGCTGTT
>JAYTVG010000678.1:0-4257 GCA_043744135.1 Deltaproteobacteria bacterium
AGCACCGCAACCGCCGCGTACACGCCGATCTTCCAATCAAAGATGGCCCACGCCACCCACGGTGCAACCAACAGTCCAAGCGGAATGAAGCGCAGGCGCGCGCGCTCAAGTTGCGACTGCTCAACGTCGCGGGTGCGCATGCTGACGGCCTTTTGTAGCGCGCTGGTGCTTGGTGGTGTCGACATATGTCAGTCCGCGTGTCGGGTGAATTGGATGAGCACGCGGCGGATGTCGCGGGGATCGTTGCTGGGCCAAAGCCACTGCGGCAGCCGCGACAGCGCCAGACGCTTGCGCACCGGCATCGCCAGCCACGCTGCGCGCGCTTCTTGCTCGCGTGCCTCCGCTTGTGTCGCCACCCACGGGCGCGTGCGTGCGAACAAATGATCTTGCATGGTGTCGCTGGCCGCGCGCGCTTGCTGACCGGGGATCTCCCGCGTGGCGTGCCAGCCGTCTCCTTGCGCGTCGACGTAGATGGGGTTCGTGATCGCGTACGCAGTGGCGATGCTGATGAGCGCGGGCTTGAGCGCGTCTGGGTTACTGCCGAGGCCGAAGCTCGCGCCGAGTGCGCCGATGACGTCGGTAAACTGAAGCGGTGGCACTTCATTGTTGTACACGGATGGAAACAAGCCTTGCGCACCCGTCGCTTCGACGACGACAAACGTGTCGTTGGCGATGTCGATGTCAAAGCTGGTCTCAAACGGACCGGTGTGATCGACGTGGACCGACGCGACCACGTCAGTCCCGCGGATGGCGCGCAGCGTGTCGACGTGCACCCACGGCGCGCTGTCGAGCTTGACGTGCACCAGCACGCGGCCGTTTTTGGCTTTGACGGTGGTGCCCATACCGCTTGCCTGGCCGGCGTCGTTGACGGAGACGCGCAAAAATGGCCCGTTGGTCGCGAGCGCGTCGCCAGCTTTAAATGCCGCGGTGATGTCGGCGGGGCGCAGCTGCTGCGGCTCATCGGTGCCGGCGGCGATGTACGTGCGCGGGTAGCCGGGCTCTTCTTTGTCGGGGTCGTGGGAGTCTGAGTTGCCAGTGCCGACGATGCGCTTGCCGGTTTCCAATTGCCTGAGCCAATCATCGACGGCGCCGGGGAAGCTGACGTCACCTGCAGCGTCGCAGGTGCCGTCCGCCAACGACGCTTCAAAGTGCGCAACGTCGCACGCGCAAGGTGGCACCGCGCACGCGAAGTCGCGTTGGTCGCGCACGACGTCACCGACCGCGACCTCGCAGCAGCTCACGGGATCCACCACCACCTGTCGCCCGGCCACCGTCAAACGCGGTGCGCTGTCGGGCACGCGGTAGCTGTGGATGAACTCGAAGCGCTTGCCGTTAAAGATCTCCATGGCGTCAAAGTCGTAGCTGAACTCGGTCTTGGCGAATTCCGGATGCGTGGTGGGGTTGGGCTTGGCGATGAGACCCGTCGGCCCCTCGACCTCTTGCGTGTCGGCGTTGACCGCGTAGGTGTCGAAGTAGCCGAGGATCGAGTCCCGCGGATGGTTGATCTGCACAACGATCGGCAGCACTTTTGTTGCGTCGTTTGGGTCGCGCATGCCGAGCGTGCGAAAGTCGGAGAAGATTTCGGTAGGCGTGCGCGTCGCCCACTGAAACGACCCGTAGGTGCGACTCGCGACGCCCGCCGCCTCGTAGCCACCCTTGACTGGCGTCAGCAGCGCCCCCGGTTGGTGGCCGAGCGGGAAACCGTTGAAGTGCCCGCGGTCGATGGTCGTCAGCTCTAACCCTACGGCGGAGCTGATCTGTTTTTCTAAGTGGAGCTTGGCGATGATGGGCTGGTAGTCGACGACAAAGTTGTGGTCGCTTGAGACCGCGAGTTCGACACCTTCACCCGCATAGCTCGCGATGCGATCTTCCAAGGACGCGCTTGAGTCGAGGCTGAACTGGGAGTGCAGGTGAAAGTCGGCGCCGATATAGCCAGCGGTATCTAAGACGCGTGCGATGCGCGCATCCACCTCGACGGTGGTGCCGCTTTTGAGCTCGACGGTTTGCTCAAAGCGCGTGTACTCAAAACCACGACCGACGACGACGCGGTATGTGCCAGGCCGGGCGCGCAGGTGGACGGTGCCGTCTGCCGCATACTTGAACTCTTCGATGTACTGGCGCGTGTTTGAATCGTCAGCGTTGTCCGCGATGAGGTCGGTGTAGCGAAACGGCTCACCGCGCGACAGGTCAAACAAGAAGTCGCTAGGCGCGTCCCCGGCATTTTCGGCGGGCGACGTGCCGACCAGCGTGACCTTGCCCGGCACGCGGCCAACGCCGGGCTCGACGATGTTGACGACGAGTTCGGCAGCCGCCGGCATCAACATATCGATGAAGGTGGTGCGGTCGACGGTGATGGTGAACGCGCTCCCTTTGTGCAGCGCGAAGCCCGCCTTGTACACCACGGGCACGTAGCGTCCCGGTCGCAAGTTGGCGCGGAAGTGGCCGCTGGCGCCGACGTTCATCTGCGTGACTTTGTTGCCGTGTTCGTCTTCGACCAAGACGCTGGCGCCGTCGAGTCCGCGGTGCACGAGGTCTTCAGACACGCGGCCCTGCAACTCACCGGTTTTATCCTTCAGCAGGTCGTACACCACGTTTGAGATGCTCGCGACATCGCCACTGCCGACGATAAACGCGCGGCGGAATTTCATCTCATCGTTACCCCCGGGTTGGTGGTCGTTGGCGGCGAGATCCGGCGGCACCACTTGAAACACGCCTGTGAACGCCGATGCGATGAACGGCACGTGCAGCGAGTGCGTGGTGGCGCCCGGCAGTTGATCGCGGTTGGCGTACGCAAAGTTTTGCACCGGGGCCTCGGGCGCAAACAACATCAAGCCGTAGCTGACGTCCTTTGACGATGACGCGATAAACTCGGGCACCAAGCCGGGCAGTGCTGGAAGCGTGACGTCGCCGGCGGCATACGCTGCTTCTAAGCGGTAGCGAATGTCATAGCCAGCCTCGAGAGGCACGAACACCTTGTTGCCTGAGCCAAACAGCATGACGTCGCCAAACGGTGTCGGGATGGCGGCGCCCTGCAGCTCCGTGTTGGGGAAGTGCTTGGTGTTTTGCGTCAGGTTTTGCACGCGCGTTTCGATTTCGACGTACGACGCGCCCGGCTTCAAGATGTAGCGCGACTCAAACAGAAAGTTCGGCTGGTCGCGGTTGTCGCCCACCAGCGTCTCGTTGATGCTCTGCGTGAGCGCTAAGAAGTCGTTGCCGGTGCCGCGCACCACGAGCACGGCGTCTTTGCCTTCGCCGCCAGCGCTTTCGACGGCGATGGCCGGCAGCGGTGCCGCGCCGTCGTTGGGGTCGTCGACTTCGCCGGGCTCAAGCGCTTGCAAAAAAAACGCGGGAAACATTTCGCCGAAGTTGTCGCGGCCGGGCGCGCCCGTGGAATCGCCGCGACCGGCTTCAATGCGCACGAGGTCGGCGTCGAGAAGTGCGCCGCCAAACACGCCAAAGCCGCGGGAGTAGCCTTGGTCTTGGATGATGAAGCGGACTTTGTTGTTCTCCAGCAACCAGTCGCCGACCTCACCAAGCGCGCGCGGCCCACCGATCAACTCGGCGCGCGACCCCACCCGCGCACAGCGCGCGCTGGGCGTGGGCGCACCACACGAAAGACACAGCGAGGCGAGACACGAGACCACGACGATAACGCGCATGAACCGGTATCTCACTCGCACGCCAGCCGGGCAAGACGCGTTTGTGGCGTTGGTTGCCCGCTGGCGCTGTGCTGCCTTTGACGTCGGTTTCAGTGCGCGCGACGGCGGCGCACCGCGAACAAAGCGACTGCGAATGCCACCATCGAGCCACTCGCGCTGTGACCGCACGCCGATGCTGCCGGATCATTGCTCGCGTCGCTGGCTGGATCGGGGGTGCCGCAGGCGTCGCCCGACTTCGGGAAGGCGCTGTCACACAGACACGCGCCGCTGTCCCCCTCGGTCGCGTGGGCGGGGCACGTGCCTGCGATGCTGCCACCGGGGCTGCCTGACAACACGCCACCTGCGCAGCGCGTGGTGTCACTGTTGTCGACGGTGAGGCCGCTTTCAGGTTGCCAGCCATCGCAGTCATTGTACTCGCACGTGGCTGGCAGCGCGTCGGCGCAATCGGTGTCGGGTGCTCCGCAGCCGCAGTCGCACGACGCGTCGCCTAGCCAGCTCGGATCGCACATCCAAGTCGTCCCCACGCCGGTTGCTGGCGTGCAGGTGTTGCCTTCGGGGCCAAAGCCGTCGTCGCAAAGGCAGCCCGTGACAATCGACG
>JAYTVG010000679.1:0-1338 GCA_043744135.1 Deltaproteobacteria bacterium
ACGACGTCCGGGTTGGCGTCGCCGGTCGTGCGGTCAAAACCGTGCGTCAGCCCGGTGTCGACGTTCATAGCACCGTAGACGCGGTTTCCTCGCACCAGCGGCGACACGATCACGTTGCCGTTGTTGAGATGATGGCCGGTGCCAAAGCCATCAACGCTCGGTCTGTGCTTGTCGCGTCCGAAGTCGGTGGCGACGTACACGACGCTACTGTCCCACAACATGCCTAACGTCGGGTCGGCCGGGTCAACCGGCGTGGACTTGAGCAAGCTGATGAGGCCGTCAGTGACGCGCATGATGCGCGACCACATCGCGTACTGGGCGACCACGTGGTCTGTGTGGCTGAAGTCAAACGCCAGCGGCGTGTTGGGGTTTTCTTCGACGATGGGATTAAACGACGGTGAGATGGCGACGGCGCACGACAGGCCGTTTTTCACCAACAAAAACGCCAGCGCCGCTTGCGCCTGCAGCGGGTCGGTTGCGAGCGCAGGGAAGTGCTCGCGCAGCGCCGGTTCGTCTGGTGCCGACGACAAGCCGTATTCTGCCAGCGGAACGTCGGCGGACTCGCGCACCATCGTGAGTTTGTTGATGAGGTCGAGTGCCGCGAGGTCCGGCGCGTCCGTGTCGCGTTGCGCGAGGTAACGTTTCAGCGCGGGTGCGTTTGCGAAGGTCTGGCCAAACGCGGTCTGCCCGTCGACGGTCTGACGCACGCCGCGCATGCGCTTGAGCAGCGCGCGGCTCGGCACGTTTTTGATGCCGGCGCTGAAGTCGGTCGCAAACGCAAAGCGCAGCGCATCAGCGACCGCGACGGCGCGCGCACGATCGGGCACCGTGACGTCGTCGCCCGGCTCCAAATAGCCGGACTCGCACATGTTGATCGCCGGCAACACCAAGCCGTCGCCATGGCGCATCGCGGCCGCTTCAAGCAGCGTGCGCCCACCGTTGATGTTGGCGCCCGAGAGCGAGCGCTTTTGCGCGATGACGTGGTTCACGCTCGTTGACTCTTGCGTGAGTACGGCAACGTCGTCACCGTGGCTGGTCAAAAACGGCAGCAGATGCCCCTGCACGGGCAAACCGTAAAAATCCAGTGGCTGAGCCGATTGCACGCAGCGCAAACCGCCGACGTCGTGCACCGATGCGTCCGGGTAGGTGATGAGCGCGCTGCCCGCAGCCGCCTCAGAGGTGCGAATCGGCAAAAACGAATCGAGCAAGCTGCCGCCGCCTGCCGCAGCGACGACAAATAGAAACTTGCGCGGAGCGGTTTGCGCACGCGCTGATCGCGGCAGCATCACGCGCCCGGCACTCGCGAGTGCGACGCCGGTTGCGAGTTGCTTTAAGATG
>JAYTVG010000680.1:0-4251 GCA_043744135.1 Deltaproteobacteria bacterium
CGTCCTTCACCGCGGTCGTGAAACACCTTGCGCGCCAACTTGAGCATGGCCTCGACAGCCTCGGCCCCCGAGTTACAAAAAAACACGCGCTGCGCGAACGAGTGCGCCACGAGCTTTTCCGCCAACATCACCGCCGGTTGGTTCCACACGATGTTCGCTGTGTGAAGCAGCTTGCCCGCTTGCTCTTGAATGGCTTTGACGAGCGCGGGGTGGTTGTGGCCAAGCGAGCTGACGGCAATCCCCGACGCGAAGTCGATGTAGCGCACGCCGTCGACGTCAATGACGCGCGAGCCTTCGCCGCCGACGAGCACAATGCCTTGCGGTTTGTAGTTGCCGAGCAGCGCCTTTTGACCGCGCGCGATCCACGATTCGTTTTGCACGCCACCTTCAGCCATCGTGAGCCTCCGTAGTTTCAGCCTAACATCAATTGGCCACGCGGCGGCGGCCTCACGCGAGCAGGCGCGTGACGACACGCTGCAGCTCGGCAGCGTTGTGCACCACCTCGTCGGCGTCGACCAGCGCAGTGGACGGCGACAACCCCCACGACACCGCCACGCTCGCGACGCCGTGCGCTTTGGCAGTTTGCACGTCGACGGGTGAGTCGCCGATGTGAGCGACCACGCGACCTCTTAGTGCGCGTTGCACCGCCACCAGCGTGGCGGGGTCGGGCTTGAGTGCGCCCACGTCGTCGGGGCCAAAAACCCCGTGCATGACATCGGGAAGCAACGCCTGCACCAGCGGGCGCGCGTACACGCCCGGCTTGTTGGTGCACACCGCGAACACCACGTCTTTTTGGCGGCGCGTGTGCAGCGCATGCAGCATGGCGCGGATGCCCGGGTACAGCGTGGTGTGCTGCAGCAGCGACCTTTCGTACGCGTGCTGAAACTGCGCGAGCACCGCGGGCGCGCGTTCGGGGACGCCGCGTGCGCTGACCGCGCGCAACACCAGCTGTCGTGCACCGTTGCCAACGAAGCTGCGCACGGTGTCGACGTCAAACGCGGCGAGACCCGCAGTGTCCAGCGCCGTGTTGAGGGCGCTTGCGATATCGACCACCGAGTCCAGCAGCGTGCCGTCGAGGTCAAAGCTGACGATGCGTCGCATCGGATCCAGCAAACTCAACGACCGCGGGCGTTCATGGGCACGCGACGACGACGTCAGGATCGGCTGGATCCAAGCATTTGGTGCTGTCGGTGATGTCCTTGCACACGCCTGAGGAACAAAAGCAGCGGTACTCATTGCCACCGCGCTCCAGTGAGATGGGCGTGTAAAAAAATGCCGTTGGGTCGCCCTCGTTGCCGTTGAATGAATTTTGGTTGCGCGCTGGGTCTGGGCCGAGGTCGGCGAGGGTTTCTTTCCAGTCGCAGATGAAACCCATCGGGTGGTATTCGACGCGCAGCTCGTGCAGCTTTCCCTCCGCGAGCGGATCGACGAAATACGCCTCGATGCGGTGGTCGCCAGGCCGCACGTCGCAGTTCGCTTGGTCGTCTTGCGCGTTAAAGTAGTCGCAAAACGCCGCGCCCGCGGTTTGAAAGATCTGGGCGTCGCCGCTTTCGTACTGAAAAAATGGAAAGGTGTTTTGGTTGAAGCTCGCGTCGCGCGTCGGTGCTTGATCGGTGAGGAAGTCTGCGGTGCCGTTTTCGGGTGACGCCACGCTGACGCCGTCAAACGGCACGCCGCGCGACAGCACCAGCTGCGCAATCACGCTCGCCTGCACGAGGTCTTTGGTGCCTTCGTAAAAATAGTCGGCCGACAGCGTCCAGCGGCCGTTTTCAAAACGCGGCGCGTTCATGACGAAGGTCGCTTTCATGTCGCGTTCACAATCGCCGGGCGTGGCGTGGTTTGGGCAGCGCGAGACGTCGTCGGGGATGCGGCCGCCGATCTGAAACTGCACCTCATCGCCGGCTTTGAGCGGGAACACCGGCGGCGGCGGTCCAGCGTCTGGCACGTCGTGCCCAGCGTCGGGCACGTTGTTGAGGTTGGTGTTGTCGATGAGGCATCCCTGACAACCCTGCAACACGAACAACAAGGCCACAAAACTCACGTGCATACGCATGGCGGACTCCCACGACGGACAAGGTTAGGGCTATACATCAAACGCGAACAGGGTTGTCACTTGAGGTTGTACACGGCGCCGTGCGTGTCGGCCATGGGGACCTTTGGAGGTGGACGGTTGAATTATATCGCGGAGGCCGTGCAGCGCGCGCGCAGCTTGGGGCAAGGCCCAGAAGCGGTCGCGGCGTGGCGAGATCTGTTGGCGCAAACCCACGTCGACGAAGCCGACTATTCAGACTGGGCGCGCGAACTGTCGCGCATGTACTTGAAGCTCAACCGCCCGCTGTCGGCCGCCCGTGTGCACGAGTATTTGCTCAACGTGGAACCCGCGTTGGCGCTGTACGCGGAGCACGGCACACCGCGCGACTTAGGGCGCGTGTTGCGCATCGGCAAGCGCTACAAAGACGCCAGCGCGCGCTACCGTGAAGCGGGCATGTTTGGCCACGCGGCGCGCACCGCCGAAGACGGCGGCGACAGCCAACAGGCGTTCGCGCTGTACGAGCAGCTGCTGCGCAACAAGGAGGCGACCGGCGAGCCGTACCTAGCGGGCCTCGCCGCGCTCAACGCTGGCCGCATGGCGCAAAAGCTGGGCTTGACAGATCGCATGCACGCGTTCGTGTCGACGTCGATTCGCTTGTTGGAGGAAGAAGGCGACCGCCGCGAATTGGTCGGTGAGCGTGACGGGGCGTTTCGTTGCTACACGGCGATGGTGCAGCTGGGCCGCATCGAGAAGAGCTATGAGCCTTTGGCCGAGGGGTACCTCAACTGCATTCGCCTATTGAAAAACAAGGGTGATCGCTTTTTCACCATGCAGCAATACTACGACTTCATCGCTGTGAGCGACGAGATGCAAGAGTACCACTCGGTGGCCGAGCTGCTGCGGGAGGCCGGCGACTACGCCAAGCGCGTCGGCTTCATCTACGCCGACCACTTCTTGGTGGAGGGGGGAGGCGCGTGGCTACGAGTGGCCAAAACGTCGCTGGAAAAAAGCCAACCCCCCGAGATGGTGGAAAACGCGCTGCTGGCGGCGGTGGGTTGTTTTAACCGCCTCAAAGACGACGGCAACGTGGCCGCGTGCTACGCCCAGCTCGCGGAGCTCGACTTAAGTGACAAAAAAAAATCGCGCTATGTCGAACTCGCTGCCGACTTGAAAGCCATCGCCGACAAGGGCGCCGCGCGCGATGCGCCGCCGGTGTTTCCCGACTACTTCCGCAGGCGCGCCACCGCGGCCGAGGTCTGGATCACCGATGTGCTCGAAGCTGAAGCAGGTAACGACATCCCCGACGCCATTGGCCGCTTAGTGGGCGATCACAAAAACGTTTGGGAGGTGCAGCGGCGTAAATCGCTGTTGATCGCGCTCGGCTTCGACGACCACACGGCCGCCGGCGGCAACGCACACGCGATCCCACCGGCGCTCGTCGAGCGCTTGGGTGAGCTTGGCCACGCAGCCGCGGTGCGCCCGCTGCTCGCAATGTTTGAAAAAGGCGACGAGGCAACCAAAGTGTTGGTGGTGGAGCGCGGCTCAGCGCTCAAGCAAAAAGAGGCGTTCGCGCTCATCGATCGCGGCCTGGCCACCCCGGGTGCCGTGCGGCAAGCATCGGTGACCGCGCTGCGTCGTATGACGTCGCTGCAGCACTTAGACAACCTCGTGCGGGTGTTTAGCAGCGATGACGCCGCCGAAGTGCGCGACGCGTGTTTGCGCAGCATGGCGACCATCGGCACCGACGAGGCGTGCGAATTTTTGCTCGATGTCATGCGCTCAAACGCTGGCGGCCTCGGCTTAAAGGCGCGCAACTTGCTCGAGCAAAACGCCCAGGAGCGCATGCTGTCAGCCCTCGATCGCAACCGCCGCCAAGAGCCTGACCCCGCCATGCGCATGTTCATCTCGCGCTTGGTCGACCGTGTGCGCGACCAACGCAGCACCGGCATCGTGTAGCGACTCCACCGTTAGATTCGCGCGCGCTGCACGACACGGCGCGCCAACACGTGTATCAGCGCGTGCGTGCGTCTTGATCTCCACCGCCACCTCGAAGGCTCGCACTCCCCGGCCGCGTTGGCGGCGGTGGCCGCGCAGTTCCAAGTGAAAGACCCGGTGTTTTTCGACGCTGCCCGTGGGCAATGGCGCAGCGCTGATGCGTTGGTGGCGTCGTTGACGATGGCGGCGCCGTCCGACGACGCGTCGGTGTTTTACCGCTGCAT
>JAYTVG010000681.1:0-1337 GCA_043744135.1 Deltaproteobacteria bacterium
TCGGTGAATTCAAATGTTCACCTCCCAAGGTCGGTGAATTCAAATGTTCACCTCCCAAGGTCGGTGAATTGTGCATGACCTCGTTGGTTGATTCAGCACGCAAGCGTGTCCCCGCCGAGGGCTTGCCGCGCGCACGTCGATTGCGGCGCCACAACGATTTCGTCGGCGTTGAGCGTGGCGGCAGACGCGCGCACGGCAGCTTCATCACAGTGGTGGCGCGTCTGGGGCGGGATCGGGTTGGCTTCACGGTCTCTAAAAAAGTCTCGTTGCGCGCGGTCGATCGCAACCGCATTCGGCGGCTGCTGCGCGAAATCGTCCGCACACAGCCGTCGCTGGTTCGCGGCATGGACGTCGTGTTGATAGCGAATCCCAAGGCGCTCGGCGTCGACTTGGTGGGGTTGCGCGCAGATGTGGTCGCGGCATTTTTAGCTCTAGGAGATCTGCATGCCACGAAAAAGCCCAGCGGCCCGCGCGCGCGTTGAAACACCCGCCGTGCAGGTCATCCTCACGCCCCGCGTGCATACGCCCGGCGATCGCGACCCCGTCGTCGTCGACGCCCAGGCGCGCAACCGCCCGTTTCAAGACGATGACCATGCCGAGCGCGAGACGCGCGGCGCAAAGAAACGACGCGCGGAGCAACTCGAGCGCCTTGGTGAGTCGTTGGTGCTACTCGCTGAGCCCAAGCTCGCGCGCGTGCCGATGCCCGACGATCTGCGCGATGCGCTCACTGAGGCGCGTCGTTTAAAGGCCACCAGCGCGAGAGGGGGCTACCGCCGACAGGTGCAGTTTTTGGGGCGCATCATGCGCAGCATCGATGCACTGCCGATCGCCGCAGCCCTCGACGCCATGCGCCACGAAGACGCGCCGTCGGCCGCATCGTTTCAAGCCGCTGAGCACCACCGCGACGCGCTGGTCGCTGCGTCTGACGGCGCTGACGTCGACGCCCTGCTCGATGCGTTGTTGCGCGCCCACCCGCAGCTGGACCGTACGCACTTGCGCCAGCTCGTGCGTCAGGCCCACAAAGAAGCGCACGACAACAAGCCACCGCACGCCGCGCGCGCGCTGTTTCGCGCTTTGCGTGAGGCGTTTGTGGTTCCCGTCAGCGTCGACGCGTAACTGGGGCTTTTTTTCGCGCGCTCGCGGGGCTTTTTTCGCGGGCTTGCGGGGGCTTTTTTTTCGCGGGCCCGCTGGGGGCTTTTTCGTTTTCAGTAGGGCTCCGCCCTACGACCCGCGAAGGGTGTCAGCTGACTCCCTTTCGAAACCCCAGCGAGGCCGGATTTTCCGACGAGCTTCGCTCGAATTGGGGGCCAGCCCCCAAACACCCCCGACCACCGTGA
>JAYTVG010000682.1:0-4238 GCA_043744135.1 Deltaproteobacteria bacterium
AAGCCCAGCGCATGCTCGCTCAAGATGCTGACGTGCGCTAAAAAAAACAGGCAGTACCCGCGCGGCACCGCGCTCAGCGCGTTAGCGTCTTGCCCCCACAGCCGCTGCGTGAGCAAGAAATACGGTGCGACAACGTCGACGACGGCGTGTTGGTGGCGTGTTAGCGCGCTGCCGATCTGCGCGGTGGTTGAAAAGCCCGCCAACCGCAACAACCGCACCAGGTATTGTGGCGAGTACAACGTCGACGCGCGCGGCCGCCCGATGCTGCCTGCAATGCGCGCATCACACGCATCCACCAGCGCATCATGCGCAAACGCATCGACGGTGACGACGTCGATCGCGAGCTCATGAGTGGGCTGTGCGAGCTCCTCGCGCACCTCGGCTTGGTAGCGACGCAGGTCGTGGCGGATCGACACGAACTCCTGGTCGGCGATCTCAAGCAAGCTCGCGATGCGGCTGAAGCGGCGGCGGATGATGTCGGGGACGGTGTCGTTGGCTTTGTAGCCGAGGTCGTGCTCCACCTCAGCCCATGCATGCTGTAGCGCCGTGCGCACTTGAATCTCAAAGCGCATGCCGGGCAGCGCATCGTCGGGCGCGTGACACACGTAGTGCACCGAGCGGTAGCCGAATTTACCGTGGTCAAAGAAGCGCAGCTTGTCCGTGCTGTGCGCAAAGTCGACGCGCAAGTTGTCTTCAATCAGCTTCGCGACCTCACTGATGCCATCTTCAAAAAAGCACACGATGCGCACGCCCACGACATCCGTGACGTCGTTGAGTGCGCGGTAGGTCTTGTCGGGACGCGCGATCTTGCGGCTCAAGCTGTCACGCGATTTGACGCGGCTCGATACAAACAACACGTCGATGCCCGCCGCCGCCAGCAACGCTTGCAACCGTTGTTGCAGCGCCGCGCATGCCGCGTCGAGCGCGTCACGGTCGCTGTGGTAGCGGCTTAGAATCTCGGCGTTATGCATTGCGGTCGCCCGCGCGCGCAACGCGCGTGCACGAAACACACGCCGCGTTGGCATCGACGCCAGCGACGCAAAACGCCGTGACCGCAGGGAGACGACGTTGTTGCAACACGCGCCACATCGCAAAGCATAAAGCCCATCGCGCAGGGTGGCGCAATGGCTGCCGCAATAGCAATGCCGCATCGCTGAGTCGCATCAGTATGGCTCGCGGCTCGACCCACGCAGCTGCTGAAGCAGCGTCGCGTGCGTTTGCCTACGCACCGGCTCGTTGACGTAGCGCGCGCGCCACAACAGATGAAACGGCGACACCGTCGGCGAGAACAATTCAACGACGTCGGTGTGGTAGCCGGCGGCTTCCAGTTGCGCCGTGCGCGTGGCGTCGATCCATGCTTGCGACAGGCGCTTGCGCACCAGGCCGTGCATGGGCCAAGGCATCGCGTGGGGTGTCTTAGCGCTGCCGTAACAGCACGGTACCACCAGCAACTGTCGTGCGTGGATGCGGATCGCTTGGGCGATCACAGCGTCGCTGGCGGCCCCACACGCGTGCAGCGCCACCACCACATCGGGCGCCTGCGGCCAGGCATCGTCGGCGTTGACGTCGGCACGGACAAACTGCACGTGATCGACCACGTCGAGGGCGCGCGCGGCTTCGGCGCACAAATGCGCGCGCTTGGCCTCACGTTCGATGGCGATGATGGTGTGCGGGACCGCTCGCGGTTTAAGCACCAGCGCAGACGCCAACACGCCGACGGCACTTTTACCCGCGCAGGCGTCGACAAGCGTAACGGCCCGACGCGCGCCCTTCACTGCGCGGTCAATCTCAAGCAACAGCGGCACCAGCTGCGCCACTTTTTGCGTGTCCTCCACACGCAGCCCGCCGCGCGCACCGATGAAGCCGATGCGTATTGCGTCAGCCACCGCAGCAGCGGTCACGCGCCCAGCAGCCTGCGCGGTCATGGCGACATCGCGCGCAACATCGACCGCGTCATAGCTCCGCCCGTAAACCGATCGCAGCCACCTGGCGAAAAAAACGCGCGCCTTGCACCGCCAGCTCGTTGCCCATGACGCCACCACGGGCCTCGATCGAGATGCCGCCCAACAGTGGGCGCGCCAACTGCACCTCGAAGGTGTTTTGGTTGTCCTCGTCGTCGCCCAAAAAATACACCTGCGCGCCGCTCACCCCGGCATCGTACTGCGTGATCTGCAGCGCGCCGTGCGCAGAACACGTGATGCGCTGTGGCAACGCAAAACCGACGACAGCCGAGACACGGTGGCGCGTATAGCTTTCGTTGGCAGCGCTCGAACTGTTGCGACTGAGCACATACGCAGCACCCAGCACGATGCGCCGCGCACTGCTGACAGCCAGGGTCGCGCTGGCGTTGACGTCGGTGCGCCGGTTGGTGACCGCGAGCGGCGCGGTCGCTGTGGCAAACGGGTAGACATGCGGGCCGCTCGCGAGCGTCAGCTCAAAGCGCTCCGCGCGCGTCGGCAGCACGCGCAGCCCAGCGAACGCTTCCGCCTGCGCCGCCGACAACAGCGCGTTGTCGAAGGCGTGAAAGCCTTGCACGTTGACCCCCCCCTGCACCGCGAGGTCCCACGACGACAGCAGCCAACTGCGCTGCAGGCCGGTGTCGACGCGCGCGACGGTGTAGCTGCGCTCGCCCGACAACTGCGCACGCGCTTTGATGAGCGCGCTGGCGGTGCCCACCGTGTGCAGCGGCAGCTGTGCCACGCGTAGGCTCAAGCGCGCCTGACCCACCGCCATGCGCTCAGTGGCCTGGGTAAAAAACAACTTGAGCCCAGTCGCGCCGTCCGCGTCGAGCGCGACCGCGTCGGTGCGCCACGCGGCGCGCAGGCTGCTGTCGGCGCGCAACAACCCATCGGGTGCGATGGCTGTGGTGTCGATCGCGTAGGGACCGTCGATTGTTCCCGACGGCAGGCGCTTGGCGTTGCTGTCGATCTCCGTCGACACCGCGACTTGTGCGTCGAGCTGCGCGTTGGTCGCGAGCAGCGCGTATGCAACCATGATGGACGGCGCCAACACGTCAGCGCGGCAGTGGCAACAGGTGCGCCTCGAGGACCTCGAGCGCCTCGGTGAGCGTTTGCATCAACGCGTGCGCGCTTGACGCTTCTTCAGGCGCCGCCGATTGCGTCTTTGGTTGGTGTTTTTGCGCCAGCGATCGGTAGCGCGCACGCACCTCATCCAAGGTCGGCTCGGGGCGGGGGGGCAGCGCCAACACTGCGAGCGCGCCGCTGATGTCGAGCGCTGCATGCAGTCGCACTGGCACGTGGTCGACACGATCCGGCAGCTCAGCGCTAGCGTCGTCCGTGCGGCGGCGCACCAGGGCGCTCCACTCCGCTTTGGCGACTTTGGAGGCACGCTCAAACAGATTGCTCATGTGGTGTTGTAGCGCGCGACGCGGCGATCGGCGCATGATCTCGCGGTCAAAAAGTGGAGTCACTCGCGACGCTCCCGTAGCGTGCCAGACGGAGGCACCACCGTGGCGCGCGCATCGCAGACAGCTTCGCGAAAAAATGCCGGTCACGTGGCCGCGCAGCGCCGACACGCGCGGCGCGACGGCGAAAACACCTCGGCCCGCGCTGCCAAAAGCGCCCCCGGCAAGAACGGAAAAAAGGCGCGCCCGCAAACGACACGACGCGCCGGACGTTTTGTGTTGCTGATGTTGCTGATGGCGCTCATCGGCTTTTTCACCGTCATGGTGATCGACGTCGCCGTGTCGATTGTCGGCAAGGTGTCGCTGGGCGAAACCACCGTCGACAGTTTGTGGGACAAGGTGGTGGATCGGGTGTTGGATCGCGATGTCCCCCGCGTCGCGCCGCAGTCACCACGTCGCGCAGCGCCGTCGCGCGCGAAGCAAACGGTGGCGCCCGTCGATACACTGCCGACCCACAGGGCGCCGTTGCCCGCACAACGCCCCGAGCTAGACGCCCGCCACGTGCAGGCGCCGCCGCACAGCGACGCGCAGGTCGACGATGCCCAGCGCCGTCTCGACGCGTTGCTTAAACGCCTGTAGACCGCGGGCATGACCGACAGCTCCCCCGCCACGACGGCACGCGCCTTGGTGTTGCTCGACCCACGTGGGGCATTCGCATCGACGTTGGCCCGACCGCTGGCAGGCGTCGTGGTGGCGGTGATGTTGGCGCTGTCGGTGCTGCCCCCGCTGGTGTTTGAGTCCACAAACGACGTCGTCGCCGTGATGAAGCGCGAGCTCAAGCGCTCGGGCCGCTTGGACACGATGTCGGCCGAGG
>JAYTVG010000683.1:0-1334 GCA_043744135.1 Deltaproteobacteria bacterium
CGTGTACGCGCGCGGGACACCCCAAGCGGCGCCGGCCAACAGCACGACGCCGTGGGTCGGATCGTGCGCGGGTCGTTGCATTATTCGCCTCCCAAGCTCGATGAATGAGGCTGTTGATCCATCGCGCGCGTCACGTCATGACCACACGCGAAGCCGGGTGACAACGTGTGCTCGGCACGTGAGCGCAGTAAACTTCGGTCGCCTCCAGATAGATTCACCGACTTTGGGAGGTGAACAAAGGATTTTTACCGTGAACACCGCGATGTCCGCAGCGAGCCGCCCCCCCATCCTCAAACGCGACAGCCTCGTCAAAATTAGCGGGCGCGCGCTGTACTTGACGCAAGACACGGCGCTTTTGCAGCGCCAGCTGCACGGTGAGATCCTCGCGTACGACGCATCGCACAAACTCATCGACAACATCTCGACAGACGAGTTGACGCCGGGCTGGGTGTGTTTTTGGTACGACGAGACGCTGGGCGACTACTGCTTGGTCGGCCTGCGCGGCGGTGTGGTGCACAAAGACGGCATCAAAAACGCAAAGCCCGGCGTCATCGTCAGCGGTTTGTCGAAAGGCTGCGGTTCGTCACGCGAAACTGCGCCGTACTCGGAGAAGGTCGCTGGCGTGCAGCTGGTCGTGGCCAAGACGATCGAGAAGATCTACGGACAAAACTGCCGCAACATCGGCTTGCTGACGACGACAGACTTCTCAGTGCTTGAGCGCATTGAACGCGGTGAAGCCATCGCGCTTGAGGAATTCACGAAGGGCCTAAACCCGATTGAGACCGGCATCGTCATTTACGGAGGCCTGTTTAACTACAACAAAGCGCGGCTCGCGGGCGAGGTCTCACCACCCGCGCTCACCACCGGCCGGCGCCCGATGAACCTGGTTGAAAAGATCATCGCGGATCGCGCCATCGCCGACGCCAAAACGCAAGCCGTGGGTGTGCCAGCGGTGGCGCCTGGTGACGCGCTGTTCGCCAAAGCTGACGTGCGTTTTAGCCACGACTACACGACGGCCATGTGCGAGTCGCTGTTTGTCAGCGGCTACGGACCTGACGCGCAGATTCGTGACGTGGGCTCGGTGTTCGCCTTTCGCGATCACCTAACGTTTCGCAACAAGATCATGAACGACGCCGACAAAAAAAAGGGGCTGCACCTGTTGGTCGACAACCTCGCGAGCGTTCAAGACGCGTTCACTAAAAAGCACGGCATCCGCTTATTCGGCGAAGTGACAAACGACAAAGGCGAAGTCGGCTCCGAGGCCATCTGCCACAACGCCGTCATGGAGGAGCTCGGCGGCCCTGGCCAGATCATCGTCGGCACCGACAGCCACA
>JAYTVG010000684.1:0-4232 GCA_043744135.1 Deltaproteobacteria bacterium
AAAAAAACGCCAACAGCGCGTCGCTGACTGCAGGCTGCACAGCGACCCATAGGTCATCTGCGGTGCGGCCATGAAGCGACGGCTATCGGCGTTTGAAACTGTCTTGTCTCGCAAGCGCTGTCTTGGAAGCTCAAGCCAAGGACTGTGCAAACGCCGTAGGACACGACGTCATTGGCGCGTGACAAGTCGCGTGCCAAACCCATGGGTGTCGCTGGCGGTGTTTTGCGCGGACCTTCGATGAAGGACACGCAAAGCGCGACACCGGGCGCCGCGCTGCAGCCGCTCCCGTCCGAGAGGCTGTTGCACCAGCGCGGTGCGAAGCGGCCGAAAAATCGGCGCCTCAAGTGAGAAGCTGAAGGATCCGATCCAGGCGCCTACGCGAGCTGGGCGTTCATCGAACTTGGGCGATGAACAGTGGACTTCGGGGTGGTAGCCAACGCGGCTCGGCGGAGCGTTGCACGTGCAGGCACACGCCGAGCGCGGTTTGATGGGTCGTTGTCGATCGTGTCGTCGTCGTCGTCATGGTGGTTCCGACTTCAAAATCACAAGGACACAAATCCGCGCGGATTGCGGTCAGGCCGCTGAGGCCTAGGTGTGTGGGGGAGTTCACCGACGTTTGACGGCGAACACAGGGATTGAACATGCAAGCTCCTTTCCGCCCGAGGGCTCAGTCTCATGCAAGCGCAGCTGTTGCGATCGCGCGAGAGGTGCCTTCAAACGCGCGCGGGTCGAACCGCATTCACCTGCCGCCAGATTTTCTTCGCCTTGCAAGCGCGGATCAGACCAGAACCGCGCAGATTGTTCACGCGACGGCCTGGTCGTGCACTGACCTGTTGAAGTCGGGTGCGAAGCCCTCTAGCCCACAGCATGCAAGACAGCCGTGGCGACTTCATCGAAGGTGCTTTTAAGCGACCCAAAGACGGCACCACCATCGTGTCGCACGATCCCGCGCATGACTTCACGCCGGTGTTTAAAGCCACCAGCAACGTCGCGCACGTCGAGCTCGCCATCGACGCCGCCCGCCGCGCGCAGCCCGCATGGTTCGCGCTTGGCGTCGAGGGGCGCAAAAAGCACATGCTGGCGCTTCGCACCGCGTTTGACGAACAAGTCGACAAGATGGCGCGCCTCATCACGCAAGAGATGGGCAAGCCGCTGCGCGAGGCCATCGCGGAAGCAAAGTCGCTGGGCGAACGTATCCCGCTCATCTTTGATGACGGCATGAAGCGCATCGGCACGTTGCGTCCTGACGGCGTCAGCGGTGAAGCCCGCGCCCATCCGCAAGGCGTGCTCGCGGTCATCGGGCCCTACAACTACCCCGCGCATTTGGTGAACTCGCACGTCATCCCCGCACTCGCGACCGGCAACACCGTCGTCATCAAGCCGTCAGAAGTTACCCCTGGCGTGGGCGAGCTGTACGCGACGTGCGTCGAGCGCGCCGGCTTGCCACCCGGTGTCGTAAACGTAGTGCACGGCGGCGCGGACGTCGGACGAGCGCTCGCGGCGCACGCCGGCACCGACGGCGTGTTGTTCACGGGTTCGTACGGCACCGGGCGGGCCATCTTGCAAAGCAACCTCGACCAACCGCACAAGATGATCGCCCTTGAGATGGGCGGCAAAAACGTCGCGGTCGTGTGTGACGACGCGGATTTGCCGCAAGCGCTCGCGGCGGTGTTGCAAGGGGCATTTTTGTCGGCGGGCCAACGCTGCACCGCGACCAGCCGCTTGATGGTGTTTGAGCGCGTCGCGGATCGCTTTTTGGATGCGCTGGTGGCGGCGGCCCGCGAGCTACGCCCGGGCGACCCGATGGACGCAGCGACGACGTTTGGTCCGTTGTCCACCAAAGCCGCGCTCGAGCGCTTCGTGCGCATCAGAAACACCGCGGTGCAGCTGGGCTGCGAACAATTGCTCGCGGGCAGCGTGTTGTCAGGGGGCGCGTTTGTGACGCCGTCGATCCACGTGCTGCCCGACGGCGTGCGCAGCGCACCCGGGTATTTGGATGAGGAATTGTTCGGGCCCGATTTGTGTGTCGAAATCGTCGACGGCATCGACGACGCCATCGCGCGCACCAACGCCGCGCCGTTTGGCTTGAGTAACGCCATCTTCACGGTGGACGCGAGCAAGTTCGAACGCTTTTACGAGGGCACGCGCTCGGGTTGCGTGAACTGGAACCGCAGCACCAACAACGCCTCAGGCAAGCTGCCGTTTGGGGGCGTCGGCAAAAGCGGCAACCAACGCGCCGCTGGCGTCGACGCGGTGCGCTACACCACGTACCCCGTGGCGGTGCTCAAAGGTGAGCTGGGCGACACGCCCGTGGAGCCGGCCTTTTCGCAGTCGTTTCGCGCCGGCGAAGAGCGCTTGCGGATGGCGTTTGATCGGTTGGCGCTGCGACACCGCGTCGAAAGCATGCTCGAAAGTTACCGTATCTACGTCGACGACGTGCGCGGTCCCGATGTACTGGTGCCGCTGGAGCAACTGACCGACTTGACGCTCGCGGACAACTTGCTTGAGCCGCACGACGTGGCATCGCGCCTAAAACCCTACGCCACGCTGGAAGATGCACACGTGGTGCTGACGGTGCCCGAGGTGGAAGAAGGCGACAGCACCGAAGCCGAACGCATGTTGACGACGCTGCGGGCGTTTTTGGACGACATCGCGCGTGAAAATCCCATCCATCTGTTGCGGTTGTTGCCCAAGGTGATTCGGCGCCCGCCCGGCGGCAAGCTGCCGCGCAGCGAAGCAATGTTGCGCCGGCTGTACCGCGGTGAGTTTGTGCCGCGCGAAAAAAAGGAGCCCGTGGTTGATTTGGGGTGGTCGGAGGGTCCGTATCTGGCATCGATCGACGACGACGCGCTGGTGGTGCTCGATGCTGGCTCGCAGATCGCGAGTGTCGGCATGGGTTTTATGCCTGGACGCCTGTTGACCGCGCTCGACAACGGCGAGCTTGGCGACGCGATTGTGTCAAACCCCGACACGCTCGCCATCGGCGCCGACACCCGCGCCCTCGACGACTACGTGCAGATTTTGCTCAAAAGCACTTGGCCCGGCATCCAGCACGTCAGCTTCACCAGCAGCGGTGCAGAGGCCAACGAAAAAGCCTTCGATCTGTGTCGACAAAACGGTCCAGGCGGCAAGCGCATCGTGTGTTTTGAGGGCAGCTTTCACGGCCGCACGCTGATGGCGCTGCACACCACCCACAACCCCGACAAGCGCAAGCCGTTTGAGATGAAGGGCTACGAGGCCACCTTCGTGCCGTTTCCAAAATGGAACGATCCGCGGGAAGAACCGCAAGTGCACGAAGCGTGGATCAACGCTTGGGCGACCGGCAAGACCCCTGGCGACGACGGTGATGCGCTGGTGCAGCTTGAGATCGAAGCCTTGGTCGCGGTCAGAAACGAAATCAAAAAGGGCGACTTGTGTTGCGTGATCATCGAGCCCATGCAGGGTGAGGGCGGCGACAACTACGCCACCGCGCGTTTTTACAACGGGGTGCGTGCCCTCACGCGCGGCTTCGGCGTGCCGCTGGTGATGGATGAAGTGCAGTGCGGCTTTGGTTTGGCAGGACCTTTTTGGTGGCACAGCCTCGCCAACTTGAAAAACCAGCGCGGCCAAGTGGACGGACCCGACTGCATCACCAGCGCAAAAAAAGCCCAGGTCGGCGTCTGCCTCAGCGTGTGGCCCGATCCGCGCCCCGCCTCCGCCCACGTCGTGCAACTGCAGCGCGGTTTGCTGCACGGCATCGCGGTCAGCGAGTACAGCGCAAACGAGCTCGCGACCGAAGTGCAAGAGCGCTTGTGGACGATCGCCGTGGACTATCCGGCGCTTGTGACAAACCCGCGCAACATTGGCTGGTGTTTTGCTTTTGATTTGCCGTCCGCGCACCTCGCCAACCAACTCATCAACCAACGTTTTTACCGCGGCTTCATGGCGTATCTCGCGGGCGAAAAGACCGTGCGCTTTCGCTTGAATGCGTCGTGGACGCTGCGTGAAGTCGAGATGTTGTTTGTCGGGCTCAAAGATGCGCTCAACGCCATTGCCGCGCGCGCGCGTGGCGTCGACCCCGCCAAACAGCGCGAGGCCATGGAGGCGTACAAAGCACCTGCGTGGGAAGACGGTGGCGCGCGCTCAGCGGAACCGGCGCGCGCACCGGGCGGATCGTTTGGTCTTAACTACGACACGCTCAGTGAAGATCCGCCGCAGTTGTTGCGCTGGATGACGCATCTGCCGCGTGGCCC
>JAYTVG010000685.1:0-1331 GCA_043744135.1 Deltaproteobacteria bacterium
ACACGAATCGCACGAGGTCACCCGGCAACAGCGGCGCGCCATTTTGGTCGGTGCCCACCTTGGTGCTGCGCACGAAGTTCGGCTGCGCGTCGACCAACACGACGGTCGCGTCGTTGGCGGCTGCCGTTGTGGGATCGTCAGAGACCACAGCGCCGATGCCGGCAGCGTCGATACGGGCTTGATTGATGAGCTGCGTGCCGTTGGTGACGCTGCCGACCGTCGCAGCGAAGGTGAACGTGCGCTGGGAGCCAGGTGCGAGCGCTGGCAGCGTCGCCGTCAACGTCCGGCTTGGCGCGTCAAACGCCATGCCGGCGCCAGGAGCAACCGCGACCAAACCCGCGGGCAAGACATCGGTCACGGTGGCGGTCGGCGTCGTGGCCGTGCCGGTGGAGCTGACAGTGAGCGTGTAGTTGAGCGCATCGTCTGGTGCGCGGATGCGTTCGCCGTCGACGTTTTTTGTGAAGCTCAAGCGCGGCACCGTCTGCACGATGAGGCGGGTCGCATCGCGGGCTGCAGCCGTCGTCGGATCGTCTGATACAAGGGCAGGCACGTCGTCAGCGCTGAGCGCGCCGGCGTTGTCGATGAGCGCGCCGTTTGGCGTACCCGCGTTGATGCGCGCGTGCACGATGAGCGTCACGGGCGCGTCTGGCGCCAACAACACGCGCACCAGCGCGACGCTATTGCCAGTAACCACGGCGCCGTCCGCGTCGAGCACTTGTAGCTGCCGGTCTAAGACGTCCGTGACGATGACGTTTTTAGCATTGGCGTCACCTGAGTTTACAAACGTCAAGGCGTAGGTGATGGCGTCGCCGGGCTCAAACACATCGCCGTTGTCGTCGGTGACGGTCTTTGTGAACGTCACGATCGCCGCTGCGCTGACGACGGTGAACACGGTCGCGTCTGCGCTCGCGGCGGTGCTGGGATCGTCTGAGACAAACGGAGCCGCGACGTCGTCAGCCGAGACGCGCGCTTGTGCACGGACGATTGTGCCGTTGTCGAGGGGGCGGCGGACACGCGCGCGCACCGACAAAACGACGTCGTCGCCGGGTGAAATATTTTGCAACGCTGGGTTTGCGCCATCAGCAAACGTGACGGTGCCACTGGCAACGGTGCCGCCGACCGCGCTGATGAATTCGAGCTGCGGCGGGATGTCGAGTGCAACCGTGACGTGCTGTGCGGCGGCGCGTCCGCGGTTTTGCACGTGAACCACGTAGCGCACGCTTTCGCTTGGGCGGCGCGTGTCAAACGCGATGTCGTCGTCAGCCACGCTCTCGAGCGTTGTGGTGGACAGATCAGCCGCCGACACCACTTGCACGACGGTCGCGTCGTTG
>JAYTVG010000686.1:0-4222 GCA_043744135.1 Deltaproteobacteria bacterium
AGAGCCCGATCGCGCGCGCACACACTTGAGATCCCACCCCGGGGTCAGCCCGTGAAGGTCTAAGAAACGGAGTGAGAGCCCGATCGCGCGCGCACACACACTTGAGATCCCACCCCGGGGTCAGCCCTTGAAGGTCAAGGAAAGTGAGCGCGTCTGCAGCCCCCCGACGTGCCGGTGCCTCGCGTGCGACGGCGTGGTTTTTTTCAAACGCACGCGTCACACGCCACCGGCCACCAACCACGCGTCGCCCTGCAGCGCGCCGCGTGGTGCTCTACCGCTTCATCTGTAGCGGGCCGGCGTTTTTGCGCGGATCCGCTCCCGCGCACGTTTGACGCCATCGGGTGATGCGGGCCATCCTCGACGACGCGATGCCTAAAAAACTCCCCCCCGACATGCTCGAGATGCAGCACAAGATCGACGGCTATGCGCGCAGCTACGGCCTCGACATGTTCCCGATCGAGTACGAGATGCTCGACTACGACGAGATCAACATGGTGGCGTCGTATATGGGCTTCCCGGTGCGCTACCCGCATTGGAAGTGGGGCATGGAGTACGAGCGCATGAGCAAGTCGTACGAGTACGGCCTGCACAAAATCTACGAGATGGTCATCAACAACGACCCTTGTTACGCGTACCTGCTCGAGTCAAACGCGATGACGGACCAAAAGATGGTCATGTGCCACGTCGCGGGGCACAACGACTTCTTCAAAAACAACTTCGCGTTTCAGCACACCAACCGCAAGATGATCGACGAGATGGCGAACCACGCCACGCGCATCCGCCGCTACATCGATTGGTTTGGCGTGGAGTTGGTGGAGGCGTTCGTCGACAAATGCCTGAGCATCGACAACCTCATCGACTTCAACGCGCCGTTTATCAAGCGCAAGCGCAAACAGGAGAGCAACTCGTCGGAGCCGCCACCGCTCGATCGCAGAAGCACGCTGGGCTTGCTGCCCAACGATCGCGAGTACATGGAGCGCTACATCAACCCCGACAGCTTCGTGGAGTCGCAAAAGAAGAAACTCGAGGAGGAGGCGAAAAAAGCCAAGCGCTTCCCGGTGGAACCCGAGCGCGACATCATGCGATTTTTGATGAACCACGCGCCGCTTGAGCGCTGGCAAGTCGACGTGCTCGATATGCTGCGGCAAGAGGCCTACTACTTTTCCCCGCAAGGGATGACGAAGATTATGAACGAGGGCTGGGCCTCGTACTGGCATGCGAAGTTGATGACGGAAAAAGCCATGGACAGCTCCGAGGTCATCGACTTTGCGGACAAGCACTCGGGTGTGGTGGCGATGAACCCGCAAGCGCTCAACCCATACAAGCTCGGCATCGAGCTCTACCGAGACATCGAGGACCGCTACAACCGCGGCCGCTTTGGCAAGGAGTGGAACGACTGCGACGACATGGCGGAGCGACGGCGCTGGGACAAGCAGCTGGGCTTAGGCCGCGACAAGATTTTTCAAGTGCGCCAGATTTACACCGACGTCACCTTCATCGATGAATTCTTCACCATCGACTTTTGCCGCGAGCATGGATTTTTCAGCTACGAGTTCGACAAGAAAAAGAAGCAGTGGGTGATCGACTCGCGCGACTTCGGCACCATCAAGCAAAAGATCCTGCAGCAGCTGACGAACTTCGGTCACCCGGTGATTCGCGTGGTGGACGGCAACTTCGAAAACCGTGCGGAGCTGTTGCTGGAGCACAGCCACGACGGCGTCGACCTCGACGGGCGATACGGCCAAGCGACGCTGCGCAACATCCATGCGATCTGGACGCGGCCGGTGCACGTGCTGACGGGGCCAGCTGGGCACAAGGTCATGCTGAGCTTTGACGGGGCCACGGTCACCGAAAAAAATGTGGGCTAGGCGCGCACGCACAGCGGCGGGGAAGCGCGCGTCCATCGCCCGTGCAGGAACGAAAAAAAGCCCTGGGTCACCCCAGGGCTTTTTTTTTCAACCAACGATCGTCAGCTTAAAAACAGAACGCGTTGCCGTCGACGTTGTCGTTGTTGCTGAAGCCGACCCATGCGCCCGCGCCATCGCCGCAGGTGTAAAAGGTGACGAGGTAGTCGCCGGCGCCTTCGTCGCTCACGTCGGGGATGAAGATGCCGCCACCCGCTTCCGAGAAGCTCAGGCCGCCGTCATACGTGATGCGCTGGGTGAACAGCTGTTGGTCGAGCGCGACGCCATCGCTGTAGACGGAAGCGATGTAGCCGTACACTTGGCTACCGGCACAGTCAGGGCTGTCGCCGTCGTTGCTGATCTCATCGACCGCGTACGTGATCGGGCCGGCACCGTTGCCGTAACCGCTGGTGCACGTGTCGGTGACGTCCGCAGGCGCGGTGCAGTTCGTGTCGCTGCCGCACAGCTTGCCCTGGTCGAGGCAGACGGGGTCGCCGGCGCCCAAAGTGGGGTCGTTGTTGGTGCAGTCGTCGCCCGCAGGCGCGCTCGAGCCGTCACCACCGCTGACGCAGAAGCCTTCAGCTTCGCCGCACACGGGCGTATCGGGCGTCGCTTCGCAGTCAGCGTCGGTCGTGCAGGGGACTTGGTTGGTGGGCGTGCAGCCCACGATGACGCTGAGCAGGCCGACGGTGGAGGCGATGCCGAGATTTCGCATGGTCTTCATTTGTATTCTCCTCAAAAAGCCTGCCCGAGGGCGAGGCGGAAAGTTAGTCCGTGCCGCAGCCAGCCTGGGCTGGTCTTTGGTTTGGCGCGCGCGGACGTTCTCACGAACGGCCCCGTGGGCGCAACGCGACCGCCATAAAGCGCGACCGCGGCGGGGTCAACGCCCGATTGAACTTCCGTCCAACCGCGCATTCCCGTAGCGCGACTAAAGCAAAGCGCGCGCCACCTCGACAAATCGCGCACTTGGCTGAGCGCGGCTGACAGCGCTGTCGTGTTTCGCAGCCGCGCGCCCGTGGTTTTTCGTGGCGCGCCGTCCGGATTTTTGCCGTCGACTTGGCCCGGCGCGTCGCATACACACCGCGCCGTGGCCTCGCTCGATCGCAAGTGGCTGTTCGCACAGCTCAACCTCGCTTGGCGTGTCGTTGTGCACAACGTCAAGCGCTTGTGGCCGTGGAGCACGCGCTACGGCATCGAACGGTTTCAGCAAAACTACGTCGTGGAGGGGCTGCCGCCGAGCTCTGGTGATTTTCGCCTGCTGGCGCACGAGGCGGGCCGCTGCACCACCTGCGGCGCGTGCGACATCGCCTGCCCGATTTTAAGCGGCACGTCGACGCTGGCGACGGACGCGCGCCTGGCGTTCATCGGACCGATGGCGTTTGTGGTGTCGGGCGTGCGCGCTGCACCCCACCTCAGCGACATCGCGTCGACGCTTGAGGTGCTCAACGGACCGGTCTGCGCCGACTGCCGCGCCTGCGACGCGGCCTGCCCTGAGCGCATTGCGATTGCCAAGCTCGCAGTGGTGTTCGCGGATCAACTGCGCGTCATCGTGCGCGCCAAACAAGGCGTGCTGCCCATCGTCGACGCCAAGCGCGCGTTGCCGGCGTGGGTGGCGCGGCCCGGCAAAGTGCAGGAGCGCTAACATGGGAGCACTGGCGGGCTCGCTGACCTACTTGCGATTTTTGGCGGCGGGGGAGGCGGCCAAAAACCCCGGCACGACCTACGAAAAATCGCTGCAGACGCGGCGGTTCAAACCACTGGACGCGAGTGCAGACACGACTGATTCGGCGGGCTGGGTGCCGCTGGAGGCGCCCTACGACGACGAGCGCGCCATCACCCGCGAGCTGTTTTTGTTCGGCGACCTCATCTGCGTCACCTACCGCGAGGACAAATACGCCATCCCGCGCCCCATCATCAAGCGTGCGGTCGACAAGCGCCTCGACAAGATCGCGGCGGAAAAAAACCAACCGCGCGACGAAATGGGGCGAGCGTTTGTCAAAGTGGTTGAGCAGTCGGTGCTGGCGGAGCTCAAAGCGCAAACCATCCCGCGCACCAAGCTTGTCGACGTCATTTGGGATATGCAAAAGCGCGAAGCCCGCGTGTTTGGCCGCGGCACCGTGGCGACTGAGCGGGTCGCGAGCTTGTTTGAGCGCACCTTTCAAGTGCGCATGGAGCTGATGAGCTACGCGGCGCGCGCGTTTCAGCTCGACTTAGGCGAGCGCGCCACCAACGTGCTTGAGCGCCTTTCGCCGGGTTGGCTGTTCCCCGATCGCGTGCACAAAGATCCAACCGCAGTGGTCGCGGACGACGACGAGACC
>JAYTVG010000687.1:0-4219 GCA_043744135.1 Deltaproteobacteria bacterium
CACGCCCAGGCCCGGTCCCGGAAACGGGTGGCGGAATACCATTTCACGCGGCAATCCCAGAGCCAGGCCGAGTTCCCGTACTTCGTCCTTGAATAGCTCGCGTAGCGGCTCGAGCAGTTTCAGATGCAGCGTATCGGGCAAACCGCCGACATTGTGATGCGACTTGATCGTCGCCGAGGGGCCGCCGGTGAACGACACGCTCTCGATGACGTCGGGATAAAGCGTGCCTTGCGCCAAGAATTCGACGTGGCCGAGTTTCTTCGCTTCTGCTTCGAACACTTCGATGAAGGCGGCGCCGATGCGCTTGCGCTTGGTCTCGGGATCCGTCACGCCCGCCAACGCAGCAAAGAAACGATCGCGCGCGTCGACGATGCGCACGTCCATCTTGAGGTCGTCGGCGAACAGCGCGCGCACCTGCTCGACCTCGCCTTGCCGGTGCAAACCATGGTTGACGTACACGCACGTGAGCTGAGCACCGATGGCGCGGTGGATGAGCGCCGCGGCCACCGACGAGTCCACCCCGCCCGACAGCGCCATGATGGCCTTGTCCGCACCGACCTGGGCTTTTATCTCCGCGACCTTTTGCTCGGCAAAGCTACCCATCTTCCACGTCGCCTTTAGGCCTGCGACGTCAAACAAGAAGCGCGCGAGCATGTGGGTGCCGTCGGGCGTGTGGACGACTTCAGGGTGAAACTGCACGCCAAACATGCGGCGCGCGCTGTCGCACACGGCCGCGAATGGACACGTCGCGCTCGTTGCGGTCACGACAAATCCGGCTGGCAACACTTGCACTTGGTCGCCGTGCGACATCCACACGTCGACGTCGCGCTCGAGCCCGGCGAACAACCCGGTTGCGTGCGGGATGTGCAGTGCCGCACGGCCGAATTCGCGGTGCGTGCCCGGCAGCACCTTGCCGCCGTGGTCTTCGACCATCACCTGCATGCCGTAGCAGATGCCGAGCACGGGCAAGCCCATCGACCAAATTGCGGCGTCTGGGCGCGGCGACGCACTCGCATGCACGCTGGCAGGGCCGCCCGACAAAATGAGCGCGGCGGGCGCGAACGCGTGGATGTTTTGCGCGCTCGCCGTGCACGGCAGGATCTCGCAGTACACCCCCAACTCGCGCACGCGCCTGGCAATGAGCTGGGTCGTTTGCGCGCCAAAATCCAAGATGAGCACGCGATCGCTGGCGGTAACGCTATGGTCCATGCTCGCGACTAGCACGTCGCCACCGAGGCAGCCACCGCCGCTTCAACTGCGCGCACCGTGACGCTACGGTCAAGCCCCGTTCACGGACGCGCGGGCTTGAGCAAAAACGGAAACGACATCACGGTCGGTTTGTCGACGAGCCCGTCGCCCAAATACCAGCCTGCGGCCATGCGCTGCACGCACGCTGCCACATGATCGAGGGCGGGCTGTGACGCAGTGGCGACCGGCTCGACGACGCGACCGTCGGGCATCAACGTGATCTCTAGCAGCACTCTGCCGGCGTTGCCGGCGTTGGCGGCGAGGCCCCAGCTCTCGTAGCAGTAGCGAACGGCGTTATGCCGCTGGCGGACAGCGCGCGTGAGCTCCTCTTTGACGAGCGGATCGATGTCGAACTCCTCCGACAACGCGACCTCAGCATGCGGGACGTCGATCAATGACACCGGGCCTATCGCGTGCTGCGCGCCCGTCGGCAGGGCGGTGTTGGGTGCGCGGTCGCGCATCTCGTGCAGCCGTTCAACGTGCGCGTCGCCTGGCCCGACCAGGCCGCTGCCAGCTCCTTGCGCGATCGGATCTTTGGGCGCCAGGCCCCCGACACCGGCGCCAAGTTGTGGTGCGCGCGCGACGCTTTGCGCAAGGTCACCGAGGGTCTCTTTCAGCTCGGTGCCGCCGTCGCCAAGCACCAAAGCGCGCTCCATCTCCGCCAACGTCTGCTCAAGCGTCAGGCCAGCACCGCTGTGGCGCGGCAACGCGCGGCCGGCGCGACGCACCACGCTTGGGCGCTCGGCCTCTTCGACACGACGGCCTGCGAGCGCGAGGGCCGCCTTTCCCCGCTGCGGACTCGTGCCACCCGGTGCCAAGATCAGCCGGCGGACTTCACTGTCGGGGAAGCCGGCGCCGGCATCGCTGTCGAAGCGGGGCGCAGGCGTTAACACCAGCGTGCAGACCAGCACGGCTTGCACGGCCGCCGCGATCATGGCGGCATGAAACAGTGTTCCATCGGCGCTGGTCCATGGGTGTGCCGTAGCGTGCGCCGGCGTCAGGTTCACCATCAACGCGTGGCCGGCGGGCAGCAACAACAACTCACCGTCGCTGGCGTGCAGCTCTGCAAACGGCGCCACGATGCGCAACCCGTGAGCCGTGACGGTGGCGCGCAGGGTGTCGCCGGTGCGCAAACGCAGCGTGGTCCCGAGCAAGCCGGCGCGCACCGTCACCAGGTCGAGCACGGTGTCGTGCCACAACACAGCAATGCGCCACACGTGCTCAACAGGCGGCTGACGAGACATCAAGATCGAGCCTGACACGTTGGCGCGCACAAAGGTTCCAACGCGCAGATCTCGTCGGCGATCTCGGTCACTCGCCGAGCGGATCCGCCAGCATGATCTCTTGGCCGCGCCCGGGTCCAGCTGCCACGATCGACAGCCGCACCCCGAGGCGGCGGGCGATTTCTTCCACATAGTGGCGTGCGTCCGCGGGCAAATCATCCAGGCTGCGCGGCTTGTCCGGCACCGTGCCAAAGCCGCGAAAGGTCTCATACACGGGCGTTACACGCGTCAACTTCGCGAGGTCGTGCGGGAAGCGCTGCGTGCGCTCGCCATCGATCTCATACGCAACGCAGACCCTGAGATCGCCAAAACCCGCGAGCACATCGAGCTTGGTGATGGCCAGGTCGGTGATGCCATTGAGGCGCACGGCGTAGCGCAGCGCGACCAGGTCGAGCCAACCGGTGCGTCGGGGGCGGCCGGTGGTGGCGCCGAACTCGTTGCCGATCTTGCGAAGTTTTTCGCCGAGCGCGTCGTCGAGCTCGGTTGGAAACGGCCCCTCGCCGACGCGCGTTGTGTACGCTTTTGCGACCCCAAGCACGCGACCGAGCAGTTGCGGCCCCACGCCCGTGCCAACCGCCGCGTGCGACGCGACACAGTTCGACGACGTCACGTAAGGGTAGGTGCCGTGATCCACGTCGAGCAGCGCGCCCTGCGCCCCTTCAAAAAGCACGCGCTTGCCGGCTGCGGCGGCTTCAGCCACGAGCTCGCCGCAGTCATCGACAAACGGCAGCAGCCGCGCGCCATGCGCTTGCGTGCGGGCGATCATCTCTTCGATCTCCGCGCCGCTGTACACGGGGGCGTCGAGTGCCTCCAACAGCGAGTTTGCGTACATACAACCCTCGCGCACGTGGGCAGCGACGCGCGCAGGCTGCACCAAGTCGTGCATCCGTAAGCCGCGCCGCGCCGCTTTGTCCTCATAGGTGGGGCCGATGCCGCGGCCAGTCGTGCCAATTTTTCCTGCGCCGCGCGACGCTTCGCGCGCTTTGTCGATGCGTTTGTGAAACGGCAAGATGACGTGCGCTTGATCGCTAACGACGACGCGCGTGCCGTCTTTTAGCAAGCCGCGCGCGGTCAGCGTGTCCATCTCTTGCAGCAGCACCTCGGGATCGATGACGCAGCCCGCGCCGATCACGCACAGCTTGCCAGGGTGAAGCACACCCGACGGCACCAGATGCAAGATCGTCGTCACGCCGTCGACGACCACGGTGTGGCCGGCGTTGTTGCCGCCGTGAAAGCGCACGACCACGTCAGCGCGTTCGCCCATACGATCGACGATGCGGCCTTTGCCCTCGTCACCCCATTGCGCACCAATACAAACGGCGTTGCCCATGAAGACCTCAGCAGGGCGCGAAGCGGACTTCAGCGCGCGTTAAAACAGTGAGCGCGAAACAGACGCGGGGCGTCGAGATCCGTCAAGGCTTTGGTGCGTCCGCCTTGCACTGCAGGGTCTCGCGGCGCTGCAGTGCTTCTTCGTAGGTCGGACGTGCGTCGATGGCGGCGTTAAACGATTTGCACGCGAGTTCCGTGCGTGCGGTCTTTTCGTACAAGATCCCGAGCTGCATATGCGCCTCAGCAAGGTCGGGCTGTGCGCTGACCGCGTGGCGCAGCGATTTTTCGACGTTGGCGGCGCCTTGCCCATCCTTGTTTTGCGCGAACGCGAGATAAAACCACGCCTTGCCGAGGTTCGG
>JAYTVG010000688.1:0-1326 GCA_043744135.1 Deltaproteobacteria bacterium
GCGCTGACGGGCTGTAACCTGGGCTCACAAGCGACCTTCATCAACGGCGCGCAGCTCGACACCTGCGTTGACGAGTTCCCCGTGTGCAACACGACGGCGCAGTGCAAGCTCGTCGAGGAGGACCGCTATATCGAGGGGGAGTTCCCTGGCCAAAAGAGCTTGCTTATCCCGACTGAGGGTGAGGCGGTCATTCGCGTCAAAATCTTTTGGGTCGAACGCCTAGGTCCCGGCTCGGACACAGAGATCCTGTGGTTCGAGCCTGCGTGCGTCGCGCAATACAGCTACGAATCGCAAGGCGCTGACGTCTTCGCGGACAGCAACGACGAAGGGGTTTTCGTCAAAGACCAGCGCGTTTTTCGATCCGGCGAGCACTTGGTCGACATCCGCTCGGATTCCACAGCGAAGTATTTGCTGCGCACCGAGGTGTTAACCAAAAGCGAGTACGCGCAAGAACAAAAGGCGCTCGGCGGAGCGTTTTAGCGACACCTCGATGTCGCGCCGTTGAGCAGTGTCGTCGCATCGCAAACAAGGGCACTACGGACGCGGTGCGATCGGCACCGTGACGTCTAATGTTTCGCCGCGCCGATGCAACGTGACGACCTCATCTCCGACGCGACCATCGAGCACAACGCGGAGTTGATGTGCCTCCCCGACCGCGACGTGCTTAAGCAACGCCGGCGTCTGCTGCCCGGTGGCGGTGCCGTTGAGCAGCACGCTTGCGCCCCGCGGGTCGCTGCGCACGACGAGGGCGCCTTCGCCGGTGGAGCGCCACACGATCCAGGCGGACACCGCGACCGCGCACGCGACGCCGCCCGCAGCGGCCACCGCGATCGAGCGGCGGACGGTTTTTGGACGCGCGCGACTGTGAGTTTCGGGGCGACGCGCGGCCGGCTTCGGCTTGTCGACGGCTCGGTGCACATCAACCAACGCAAGCGCAGGACGTTTGTCGCGCTTGTCTTGGGCCACTGTCGGTTCGGCGTCGCTGTGAAGCACCTCAGCACGCACAGGTTCTGCGCGTACGGGGACGGGTATGGCTGTGGGCGCGCTCGCTTCGGACTTTGAGCGACCGCGCTTTCGATCTGCCGTGGTGACGTCAGGCGCCGGGGGCTTGTCGAAGCCGCCGTCGGCACTGGGCGCGAGACTGTGCGGTGACGGCAGCGTGAAGGGCGTAAAGTTCTTGGTGAGAGAGCCGTCGGGGTTCACCAAGCCGAGCGTTGCTTCTTCCGCGAGCTGATCGGCGAACAGCCGCCGCATGTACTGCGACAGGCGCGCTTGAGAATGCACGACGCGCGCCTGCGCTAACGCGTCTTCGAGCGCGCTCGCGAA
>JAYTVG010000689.1:0-1325 GCA_043744135.1 Deltaproteobacteria bacterium
CCGCCGAAGTCAGGTGTCAGCACCTCGACAGTGGCGCCGGTGGCCTTAAGCGCGGTGATGCAGCGTGCGAAATGGCCCGCGCCTTGGTCTTTGAGATCGTCGCGGTCGACGCTCGTGACCACCACGTGAGACAAGCCGAGGCGTTGCGCGGCATCGGCGAGCTTGGCCGGCTCGTCGTCGTCCACTGCACGCGGCTTAGCGGTTTGCACTGTGCAAAAGTGGCAACGGCGCGTGCAGCGGTCGCCGAGGATCATGAACGTGGCCGTCCCGGCGCTGAAGCACTCGCCAATGTTCGGGCACTTGGCCTCCTCGCAGACCGTCGACAGACCACGCGCCCGCATGATTTCGTGCACGCGTGTGCGCGCTGCGTTTGTGCCCAGGCTTTTGCGAAATGCCGGCGGCAAACGCAGCGGAGTCGTCGTGTGTGGCATCAGCGCGCCTCGTGGTGGGCTGCGCCGCACGCGGGACAACGCTGCAAGCGATGCACTTCGCCACATCGGCATGTAACGCGCGGATAGCTGTCGACAACTTTGCGCGCGCGCTGCGGCTGCTGGGACGACGGCGACACCTCGATCACTGCGAGACGCTCGGTGGGCACGCCGAAGGGCGCGCGCATAAAGTCCGAGTGGTATAAGCCTTCGGGTGGCTGGGTGATGACGTCGCCGACCTCCACGGGCCGCAACAACTCTTGTGACGGCGCGCTGCGTACGGCGCCGACCGGTGCCATGTGGGTGCGCTCGATGCCTGCCAGCGACGGCGCATCGACGGCCCCGACAGCCTCGTGCCGACCCGTCTGCAGCAAGCTGGGTGCGGCAGCGGGAGGCGCGACGGCCAAGCCGATGGTGGCGAGCGCTGCCGCGATCGCTTGCGCGCTGGGCTCGTCGGGCGCGCTTGGTCCGTAGTCAAACGACTGCGCGCAGTGGCGGCACGCTCGCTCGCCGAACACCACTGAATGCTGACAGCGCGGACAGGGTGCGAGCCGAAGCGTCACGGCGCTTTTGGGGCCGCAAGCTCACGGCGCAACTTGGTTTGAAAATCCTCAAACGAGCCGGGCTGCTGCATGGGAACGTGCATGGCGTACCAGTATTTGTTGCCGCCCACATCGGTGAACGACAAGCGCCACACAGTACCGTTGCTCTTGTTGAGCAAATATGTGGAGCCTGGAGTGTCGACGATGTCAAACGGCTGGCCCGCGACATCAGGGACGCCGTTGCGGTTTTGCGCCAACAGCCCGCCCGCGGCAACCAACGTCCCTAGCAACACACCGATGACGAGGTAAAAAAATGACGATCGTGTGGGGGTGAGCACGAGGCCTCCAAGTCAGC
>JAYTVG010000690.1:0-1322 GCA_043744135.1 Deltaproteobacteria bacterium
CTTCGATTTCCTACGATCTGGAGTATGGGCAAGACACGCTGGAGATTCACATCGACGCGGCCGCCGCGCACGAGCGCGTGCTGGTGTGCGACGACCTCATCGCCACTGGCGGCACGGCGGCCGCCACCATGCAGCTCGTCGAGCGCATCGGCGCGCGCGTTGCTGGATTTTGCTTTGCGATCGAGCTGGTGGAACTGGGAGGCCGCAAGAAGCTTGGCGGCCGACGCGTCGAGACACTCTTTACCTACTAAGACCTCGACGACGTGATCTGACACGTTGGTCGTACTAGCGAACGGTGCGACGCGCCGGCACTTTGCTCAGTCAATCGCTCAGCCCGATGGCGAGGTGCTGGCCAACAAACAGCCGCGGCCCACCAGCGCTATCACCTGCGCCCACAACCGCGCAGTCTGCGTCGCGTCGACGTCGAACATGGCAAACGACATCACGGCGGGTTGCGCGTGCGCGAGCGTTTCGAGTGCGCGCGCGAGCGGAGCTTCGATGGACTGCCACGTCATGTGATCGCCACTGCGCCACGCCAACAACAACGTTGGCGTGGCGGTCGGCGCCGGCAGAGCGTCCGTGTCGTCGTCAACGCGGTGGACGGGATGCACCACGGCCAGCATGCGCGCGCTGGGATGCAGTGCGACGGCGTGCGTTGTGATCACGCGCGCGACGTCGACGTGCGGCATGTGCGCATCTGGCGCCATCGTGACGTCAATCTCTAGGGCCTCCCACGCCATCAACTCCACCAACGCGTGCGGCACCACGGGCTTGCCGGCGGCGTGTCGCGCGCACAGCCACGCCACACACTCGGCGGCGATGCGCCTGACCCGGCGCGTTTGGATCGGTGTCGACGCTAAAAAGGCCGCGATGCCAGCGCGCACTTGCGTGGGGCAAAGGCGCATTGCGTGCGGGCAGGCGCGCTCGACGGTCGCGAACAGCGATGTGCGCACGAGCTTGCGGTACAGCTGTTGGCGGTCCCCAACACCGTCAAACACCGTCGACGGCGCTTCGGCGAGCGTCAGCACGCGAAAGGCTTCTTCAACCTCACGCAGGTCCATCCGCGGCCTCCGACAAGGCGAGCGGCGCATCGTTCACAATCGTCGCCAACGCGTGTAGCTCGGCTTCCAACTCGGCGAGCGGCGGTACGTTGTGGTCGCGCTCTAACAGCACCGGCGGGCGCAGACCAAGCGCAGCTAGGCGCGTGAGCGCGTGGCCGAGCAACGCGTACACTGGCGGCACGATCGGTGCGCCGTGGGTATCGATCAGCAGCGTGCCCCCGTCGTCGAGCGTGTGCCCCGCGATGTGGATCTGCACCACGC
>JAYTVG010000691.1:0-1318 GCA_043744135.1 Deltaproteobacteria bacterium
GCGCTCGGGCGCGCACTCGGCGTCGGAGGCGCAGCTCGGCTCGCAGTCCACGCGACAAAATCCCGACAAGACGTCGCACGTTTCAGTGCTGTCGCAAGCGAGCTCGGGAAACGCTTCAGCCAGGTCGCAACGCGCCTCTTCGATGCAGTAGTTGACGTTGTGGTCGCAGCCCATGCCGGCGGGACAGTCGCCACGCGCGGTGCACTCAAACGCGGTCGCGACGTCACGACAACGGCCGAGCGCGCAAAATTCACCCGGACCGCACGGGGCGTCGACGGCGCACTCTTCGCCGAAACCGGCGCGCAGCCTGCACACTTGCGCTGGGCGCACGCACGCATAGGCGGCACTTTTGCATTCCGCGTCGGTGTCGCAGTGCGGTTGGGCCTCGCAGCGGCCAGCGACGCAGACCTCATCGCTGAGGCAGTCAAGACCATCGACGGCACACTGCACTGGCGGGCTTGGCAGTTTAGGCGCCGGACATGCGCTGAGCGCACCGACGACGACGAGCCCGATCCAAGATGCTTTCATCGCATTCACCGCATTCGCCGAGCTTGAGCCACTTAAAACACCCACCAGAGACCTCACCGTTCGCGCCGTGGTAGCACACCGCCGTCACCGCACCACCGTCATCCCCTCAGCACGCGCTAAAACGGCCGGACGAACTCCTCGACAGTGCCGATCTGCGAAATCTGCGGCGGCGCGAACGGGTCGGCGGGCCACACGAACTCGAGCGCATTCCACAGCTGTTGGTCGGCGTCGAAGGTTTTGCTCACCTCGATCACTTGCTGACCATACGCAAACACACGCAACGTCGCTGTGGTCTGCGGATCTTGGTCGGTCTGCGCATTCCAATAGTGCACCGCTAACGTGTGAACGCTGCCGGCCGCGGGGTGCTTGATGTTCATGTTTTCGGGGCCGTAACCCTCGTCGTCGTCGTGGTCGAGGTTGGGGTTTTCGTCTGGGTTGTCGCTCCACGGTGCGCCCACTGGTTCGCGGTTGGAAAAATAACAATCGCCATCATGCGTGAACACTTGCCCGCCTTCGCGCAGCGTGTGCAAATCCAAATCGGCGTCGGGGTGGTCCCACACCAACTGCACCACGAGATCTTCCGCAGGGACCACGTCGATCTGGGTGGTGGCAGCCACGCAGCTGCGGATGCCGGCGCTGTCGGTGACGTGCAGTGCGACGCTGTACACGCCCGCGGTGTCGACTGGCAGCTCGAGGTTTTGCAGGCTGTCGTCGGACACCACGACCGACGATCCCGCGGGGCCCTGCACGGTCCAAGCGTAAGCGTCGATGAAGGTGCCGCTGTTGGGCA
>JAYTVG010000692.1:0-1317 GCA_043744135.1 Deltaproteobacteria bacterium
TGAAGTTGGCGACGTGATTGCGTCGGGCTCGATCCGGTACACTTGGCGAACGTACGCGACATACTGGTGCGCGAGCGCGTGATCGCTTTGCACGTCGAGGATCTTTTGCCACGCCTCCAGTGCGCGCGCAGGATCGCCGCTGCTGTAAAAGCTCAGGCCTTGCTCGAGCCAGGCGTCAATGTCCGACTTCACGTCCATGCGTCTCGTCACTCACAATCGCTGTGTTGATATAAACTAAGACGATCTTCACGCTGTGTCGAAGTTCTGGCCGGTGGCGACCCAAATCGGTCAGCTCTTGCCGACCCGCGCCGCGACACCCTTAAACATCACCACGGTGCGATCGAGCTGCTCGCGGGTCGCGCGTAGTGCGTCGGCGTCTTGCATTGCGATCGCTCGCTTGGCGCGTTCGATCACCTGCGCGGCCTTTTTGAGCGCGTCGTCGCCGAAGTCCGACGACCCGATCACCTCGCGCACGGTCGGCGTCAAGCGATCGAGATCGCGCAGCATTCGCTCCGCTTCAGTGCGCAACTCGCCAAACTGTTCCTGCGCCTTTTCTGTGACGGCGAAGGTCTCGTTTTCCGCGACGATGCGCTGCATCTCTTCGTCGGTGAGCTTGTTGGTCGCAGTGACCTGGATGGACTGTTCGTGGCCGGTGGCGCGGTCGCGCGCGGAGACCGACACGATGCCATCAGGAGAGATGTCGAACTTGACGTCGATCTCGATCGATCCACGCGGCGCCTTGGGCAGACCCGTCAGCAAAAACTCCCCGAGCAGTTCGTTTGAGCTCGCGACATCGCTGTCGCCTTGGAGCACGACGATCTTGACGGCGGTTTGGTCGTCGCGCACCGTCGTAAACACATGGGTGGCCGCGGTCGGCACCGTGCTGTTGGCGCGGATCAGCGTTTGGAAGTAACCACCCGCGATCATGATGCCGAGGTTATGCGGCGTCACATCCAACAACAGCAAGTCGGGTTGACCACCGCTGCCAGCCTGCACCAGCGTATGCGCTTGCACCGCTGCACCGAGCGCAACGACCTCGTCGGGGTGGACGGATTTCGCAGGCTCAAGGCCAAAATACGTGCGCACCGCGTCTTGCACTTTGGGCATGCGCGTCATGCCACCGACGAGGATCACCTCTTGGATCTCCTCCTTTTTAACCTTGGCTTCTTTGAGCATCTTGTCGCACAGCTCGACGGTGCGCTCGACCAAATCGCCGCACATCTCGTCGAGCTTGCTGCGATCGAGGGTGCGCTGCAGATGCAGTGCGTCGCTTTTGCCGCCCGACATGATGAACGGCAGGTTGATCTCTGTCGTCGC
>JAYTVG010000693.1:0-1312 GCA_043744135.1 Deltaproteobacteria bacterium
CCACGGTCGGGGTCACCACGGTCGGCCGCGATTGCCGTGGGGCCTGGGGGCGCAGTTGATTGCGTCGCAAAAGCCAACACCGGCGCGATGCCCGCGGCAGCGACGGGCACGCTGAGCGGCACGAGCACGAGGGCCATGACAAATCGCACCATGGCGCCGTAGTAGCAGCGCAGCGCAGAAAGAAAAGCCCCGTGCGGCTCACGGCCGACCGCGTCAGAGGCTTAAAACAATGCGGTGAATTCGTCGTCGATCTCGCCCAACGATCCTTGGTAGCCAACCGCGCGCATACTCGACAACAGCACCGAGGCAGGGTGCACACCGTCGGCGCGGATGTGCCCTTGCGGCACGAGGCCACCGGCGCGACCCGACACCATCACCGCCATGTTTTCAGACGAGTGCGCGCGCGGCTCATCGTTTGAGCCAGCACCGCTTTCAGGATCGTAGCCCCAGCCACCTTCAAACAGCAGCGTCAGTGCGCTGTGATCGAGCAAGCTGCCGTCACCTTCCGGCGTGTCTTTGAGCTTTTTCGTCAGATACGCAAACGTGTCGACGTGCCAGTTGACGCTCTTGGCATGATCGACGACGTCACCGGCGAAATGCGAGAGTTCGTGAATATCCGCGCGCACGCCGCAGACAAACTCAGCGTTGATGAACGTTTGCCCAAACGAAATCTGCAGCGACACGTTGTTTTCCACGCCGCACGCAAACGCCATATGCACCATGTCGGCCATCAAGCGCGCGCGTATGTCCTCGGCACCGAAACCAATATCGCTGCCATCGTTGTCCTGCACGATCTCGACCGAGGGGTCATTGCCCGGGTCATCGGGCCTCACACACGTCCCCGCCGTCGGCGGTTGCACGGCGTCGACGCGCGTTTCGAGTTCACGCAGCGCTTCGAAATGTAGGTTGAGGCGCTGCAGGTCGCGCGTCCCCAAGCGCGCGCGCAACCGGTCGGTGCTGTCGCGCACCAAGTCCAGCACACTTTGGTCGCGCAAGATGCGTTTGCGCTGGCGCTCGGCCTCGACGGGGTCGGTCTCGATCAGGTTGGAAAACAGCGCGTTCCACACTTGTCGTGGACTGACGAAGGGCTCCACGCCGCTGATGTCGCCGCCGACGTCGCGGAAGGAAATCTGCCCGCGCCCACCGCCGCGATAGGCGTCGACTTGCACGCGGATCGCGAACGGATCGCGACCGAGCACATCGCGCATCAGCCAATCTGCGCTCGGTCCAAAAAATTGATCCGCGTTGGTCGCGCGCATCCCGGTCAGCAACACCGAGCGCGAGCTGTCGTGCCATTGCGCGATGCGTCCCG
>JAYTVG010000694.1:0-4169 GCA_043744135.1 Deltaproteobacteria bacterium
TTAGGGTACGATCCCCGGCCTTCGACTTCGCCCTTCCGCTCGCGGGATGAGCCTCCACACGATCTTGCCACGCCCGCGTCCGACAGCCAGATCCCGCCCCGCCCCTACCGACCCAAGACCGCCTTGGACCCCAAGCACATCCGCAACTTCTCGATCATCGCGCACATCGACCACGGCAAGTCGACGCTGGCCGATCGTATTTTGGAATACACAGGCGCAATCACCAAGCGCGAGATGCAAGATCAGTTTCTCGACAAGATGGAGCTTGAGCGCGAACGCGGCATCACCATCAAGGCACAAGCGGTGCGTTTGGCGTACGAGGCCAACGACGGCAAAACCTATATCTTCAACCTCATCGACACCCCCGGCCACGTCGACTTCAACTACGAGGTCAGTCGATCGCTTGCCGCTTGTGAAGGCGCGTTGTTGGTGGTGGACGCGTCGCAAGGTGTGGAGGCGCAGACGCTCGCCAACGTCTACTTGGCACTCGACGCCAACTTGGCCATCGTGCCGGTGCTCAATAAGATCGACCTGCCGTCCGCCGATCCTGAGCGCGTGCGCAAAGAAATCGAAGACGTCATCGGCCTCGACGCGAGCGCTGCGGTGCTCGCGTCAGCAAAGGCCGGCATCGGCATCGCGGAGATTTTAGAAGCGGTGGTGAAGATCGTTCCGCCGCCCACCGGCGATGAAAACGGCACGCTCGCCGCGCTCATCTTTGATTCGTGGTTTGACGCCTACCGGGGTGTGGTGGTGTTGGTGCGGGTGATGGAGGGCACCGTCAAGCCCGGCACGAAGATCCGCTTGATGCACAACGGCAAGGACTTCGACGTGCAAGAGGTGGGCGCGTTTACGCCGCACCCAAAGAAGCTCACGCAGCTCACGGCGGGCGAAACTGGCTTCGTCATCGCCAACATCAAAGAGGTGCGCGACGCCAAGGTTGGCGACACCATCACTGACACCGTCAACCCGCGCCTGACGCCGCTGCCCGGCTTCAAAGAGGTGCACCCGGTGGTGTACGCGGGCATTTTTCCGATCGACGCTGCCGACTACGAAAACCTGCGCGAGAGCTTGCACAAGCTCAAGCTCAACGACTCCGCGATCCACTTTGAACCCGAGACCTCGCAGGCTTTGGGCTTCGGTTTTCGCTGTGGATTTTTGGGTCTGTTGCACATGGATGTGGTGCAAGAGCGCTTGGAGCGCGAGCACAACTTGAACCTCATCACCACGGCGCCGACGGTGGTGTACAACGTCTACCTCCTCGACGGCACCAAGATCGTGATGGACAACCCGTCGAAGCTGCCCGAACCGCATCGCATCGAGCGCATCGAAGAGCCCATCATCACGGCCACCATCCACACGCCTAGTGAGCACACGGGCGCGGTGATCAAGCTGTGTGAAGAGCGTCGCGGTTCGCAAAAAGGCTTGAGCTACCTCACCACCACGCGCGTCGTCGTCACCTACGAGTTGCCGCTGGCGGAGGTGGTGTTTGACTTCTTTGACAAGCTCAAGACGGTGACGCGCGGCTACGCGAGCTTTGACTACGACCTGGCTGGATATCGCGAGGACAAGCTCGTCAAGGTCGACGTGCTCGTCAACGCCGAGCCAGTCGACGCGCTGTCCATCATGGTGCACCGCGATCGATCAACGGCGCGGGGCAGGGTGTTGTGCGAAAAGATGAAGGAGCTCATCCCAAAACAGCAGTACCAAGTCGCGATTCAAGCCGCGATCGGCGGTAAAATCATCGCGCGCGAGACCTTGAGTGCACTGCGCAAAGACGTCACGGCCAAGTGTTACGGTGGCGACATCAGCCGCAAACGCAAGCTGCTTGAAAAGCAGAAGGAAGGTAAAAAACGTATGCGACAGGTGGGCAGCGTCGAGATCCCTCAAGAGGCGTTTTTGGCCGTGCTGAAGGTGGACTAGCGCCATGGCGGGCTTGTTCGCCTGGTTGCGTGACGTCGTGACGCGGCGTTTCACCATTGGTCACGCGCTCGCGGCTGCGGCGAGCATGGCCCTCATCTACTTTGCGTGGGGCCGGTTTTTCACGCCCGGCGGCACCGGCAGCAACGTCGTGCTCGGGCTGCTGGTGGCGTTGGCGTTTGTGTACTTGGTGTCGACGAACACGGGCCCGAACATTGACGACGCAATCGCTGGCAAGCAAGGCGCCAAGCGCCGTCGCGTGCGCGAGACGCGCGACATGTTGCTCGAGGTGGATGGTGCACTAAAGCGCGCCCGCGCCGGCTCGCTTAAGGGTGCGAGCAAAGCCGTGCTCGACGCTGGACAGGTCGAAACCATCGCGCAGGCGCGGGGTGCGTTTGCGCAAGCGCTCACCGACTACGCGGCTCCCTCCGCTGGCCCGGGTGCTGCCGCGCACCTCGACACCACGCTCGCCGCACTCGAAGCCGTGTTGCAAAAGGAACTCGGCGACCAAACCCCCACCGTGTTTGCGCAGCTGCGCGGTTTGGCGGGCGCGTTTGCGGTTGCGGTCGTGCTGCGGCTGTGGTTGGTGGCGCCGTTTCAGATTCCGTCAGCGTCGATGATCCCGACACTGCTCATCGGTGATCACCTGTTTGTCTTTCGCGCGAGCTACGGCCTGCAACTGCCGTCGCGCTTTCAGGCGAGCAACAGCGGCAGTGGGTGGAGTAAGGCGCTCGCGACGGTGACGCAGTTGCTTCCCGATATGCCGGTGTACCTCGCGCGATGGTCGCTGCCGACGCCCGGCGACGTCGTGGTGTTTGAAGCGCCGCCGTGGGTCGGCCTGAACTCGGGTGAAGACTGGATCAAGCGCGTGATCGCCCGACCGGGTCAGCGCGTGCGCCGCGTCGGTCTCACCGTGTTTGTCGACGACAAACCCTACACGCTTGAGGGTGGCGACGACGGCGGCACCCTCACCGCGTACAAAGACTTCAGCGAAAACGCCACCGGCGGCGGCACGTGGGTCGATCGCGTCGCCACACTTCACACCGAGGGCATCCCCAACCGTCGACACGCAACGTTTGCCAACGTGCCGCCCACAACGCTCGACTGGCCCGACGCCGACGGCCGCATGCCGATAGCGTCAATGCGCGGCCTGTCATGCGACTCGCACGAGTGCAAAGTGAACGATGGCTTCGTGTTTGTCATGGGCGACAATCGCGACAACTCGATGGACGGCCGCACCTGGGGTGCCGTGCCGATCGACTCGGTCAAGGGCCGCGCGTGGTTCATCTGGGTGTCGGTGGACGGCAGCTCCGACAGCGTGCACCTCGGGCGTTTTTCGCTGCCGCGGTTTCGCTGGGACCGGTTGTTTCAGTGGATCGCTTGAGCACACCTTGGGCTGTCAAACTCACGGGCGGCATTCGCGCTAGCATCGAGTCATGAAGATCGGTGACTACGAGGTGGTGCGTCGGTTGGGCGGCGGCGGCATGGCCGAGGCGTTGTTGGCGCGCACCCCCAGCGGGCGCGAGGTGGTGCTCAAGCGTCCCTTGCGGGTGGACGCAGAGCTGAACCGCCGCATGCAGGACGAGGCGCGCATCGGCACGCGGGTCTTTCATCCGCATTTGGTGGAGACGCTCGAGTCCTTCGTTGACGACGGCATGCCCATCTTGGTGCTCGGCTACGTCCCCGGGCCGACGCTCGAAGAGTTGCGTGCGCTCGGGCCATTGCCCGCCGCTGCGGTGGCGCGCGTCGGCGTCCACGTCGCTGAGGCCCTGACTGCGGTGCACGGCGCGCTCGGTGATGACGGCCATGCGTTGCGCGCCGTTCACCGCGACGTGACCGGCCGAAACGTCGTCATCAACGCCAACGGCGATGCCGTGCTTATCGACTTAGGGATCGCGCGCAGCGACGACGCACGCGCGTCACAAACTGAAGCAGGGATGATCATCGGCACGCTGCGCTACCTTGCACCCGAGGTGATTGGCGGCGCGGCAGCGACGTCCGCGGCGGATATGTGGTCGCTCGGCGTCTTGCTTTACGAGATCGCCACCGCACAGATCGCGTTTGAGGGCTCGATCATCGAAATCGCCGCGCGCATCTCGACGGGCAAATTGCTCGACAGTCCCGACGGCCAGCGCTTGCCGGCGCCGCTGCGTGACGTGCTCGCGCGGCTGTTGCGCGTCGACGTTCAAGCGCGCTGCGGTGCCGCGCATGAGGCGAGCGCACTGTTGCGCGCTGCTGAGGCGGCGCTCGGC
>JAYTVG010000695.1:0-4157 GCA_043744135.1 Deltaproteobacteria bacterium
GACGAGCTACACCGTCGACGCCACGCGGAAGAGATCGTCGGTTTTGATCGTGACGTCGAAGAAGAGCACGTCGACGTGGAGGTGCACGACACCGGTGCCACCGGCGCCGATTCGATCAAGCGCAGCAAGGGCTCAGACACCGGCGGTGGCGACGGCTTTGACGACGGACAAGACCACCGCGAGGCCTACGAACGCTACATGAAAGGCAACGTCGCCGCCGACCAGGAGCGCTTCGACGAGCTGCGCTCACGCGGCACGAAAGATGACTTTCACCCAGACAAACCGGCTGCCGAAGTAGAAGCGCTCGGCGTTCAGCGCGCGGCCGCGCACGTGGTGCGCTTGTACGACGCGTGGACCTTACAAGGCGTCGAGCGTGAGCAAGCCATCGTGAGCGCCGCAGACTTCCTCGCCGGATTCTCCTCGGTGACGACGATCAAAAAAGTGCTCGCGGAGCTCGAAAGTAAGCCCATCCGCGACGTCTATCCGCTCGAGGTCGTGCTGCGCATGCTCGACGAACGCCCCGAGCTGTTGCCTGGTGTGCGCATGGCCGCTGTGATTGAAAACGCCGACCACCTCAAAGACGGTGAGGCGGTGTTCGCTGGCCACGCGGTGCCGGTGCACGTGCCCAAGGACTGCCGCATCAAGAGCTTTGCGCTACTCGGTGGTGCGCGCCCGGGCTACGAGTTTTACCCGACGGCGGGGACAGAGGATCGCTACACGCTGCTCGTCGACACGCCCGGCGCGTGGACGTTCGCGGTGTTGGCGGCACCACTGCAGCAGCTCGGGCGCATTCAACGCGAGACGCAAGAAGCGTTCGCGCACGTCTTCACCGTCAACGTGTGGGCGATGGGCGTCAAGGGCGAGCCCGTCGCACCCGCGGACTGGTTCGCAGCGCAAGAGCTCGCTGACGACCACGACGACGACCGTGACGCCGACGACGACCCAGTCATCGCCGACGACATTGCGCTCGGTGAGCGCGACGTTCTCACTGCGGTGCCACCCGCGCCGCTGTTAAGCCAGCAGGTGCGCCAGTCGCTCGACACCATCACGCGCGATAGCCAGGCAATCGGCATCGCCGTCGCCGCCACGACGTACTCGTGGACCTGTGAGTTGTACAAGCCCGGCGACGTGCGGCGCGAGCAACCGGTCTTGCGCGTCGTGGTGGTGAGCGCGGGCGCGTTTGACGCAGCGTGGTCCAGCGCGCGCGAGGCGATCGCGAGCAAGCAAAAGGAGTACGAGCCCTCTCGCTTGCCGCTGACGGCCGACGACATCACCGCAGCGATTCGACGTGCACGTGTGCGCTAACGGTCGTCGACGATAGGCGCATACCGCGTTTGCGCCTGCGAGCGTTACGGCGTTTTGTCGTCGACCTTTGGCGCGCCCAAGATGCGATCGAGCAAACTGCGGTCGCCCTGCACTGCGGTACGCTGCATATAAAAATACAAGCCACGCTCACCGCCGAGTTCCTCGCCGCCGCCGGCGCGACCGGGGCCACCGTGGATGCTCGACGGCAACACCATGCCGGGGGTGCTCGCGAGATCCGCCACCTTCTCGCTGCCGATGACCAAGCGTCCACTCCAAGGTGCCGTTGTCTCAATCATGCTCGCGATGAAGTCCTTGTCGTCGCTGTACACGCCTGCGACCAAGCTGCCCTCACCGCGTGCCACCAGTTGGCCAGCTTGTTGCGTGCTGTCGTAGGGCATGAGCGTGGACACCGGGCCAAACACCTCGTGTGCGTGCACGGCCTTGGCGGTTGCGGGTGCTTCGTGGCGCAGCAGCGTCGGGCGCATGAAAAATCCCCGCGCGGTGCCGGCAGCACCACCAACGACGACGTGCGCGCCGTCCGCGAGCAAGCGCTCGATGCCGGCCTCGGCGTCTGCGAGCTGCTGTTTGGTCGCGAGCGGGCCCATGTCGACGCCGTCTTGCGCAGGATCGCCGACGCGGATGGCGTCGAGCTTTTCCTTCAGCGCCGCTTGCATCGCATCAATGCGCGCGCGCGGCACAAACATGCGGCGGGTGGCGGTGCACTTCTGTCCGCACTTTTGCGTCATCTCCGTCATGGCGTGACGCACGAACAGGTGCCAGGTCGGCGACCCGGGTTCAACGTCGACACCCAGCGTGGCGGAGTTCAGACTGTCCGCTTCGACGTTGAGCCGCACGCTGCGCTGCAACACCGCAGGCAATGCACGCAATTTGGCGGCGGTGTCAGCGCTGCCGGTGAACGCCAGCACATCTTCAGGCAGCAAGCCCGCCAACACCGACGACACGTCCCCGACGATCAGCTGCAGCACGCCCGCGGGCAACTGCGCACCCTCGACGATTTTTTGCACCGCGCGAAACGTCACCAGCGCTGTCGACGTCGCTGGCTTTGTCAAGACCGGCACCCCCGCGAGCAACGCGCACGCGAGTTTTTCTGCCAAGCCCCACACCGGGAAGTTGAAAGCGTTGATGTGCACGGCGACGCCAGTTTTGCTGACGCGCACGTGGTAGCCAGAAAAACGCGGCGAGCGCAGCAGCGCTTCTGCCGCGCCCTCCACGAGGATCTTCTTGTCGCCGAGGGTGTCGCCCAACTTGGCGTAGTACGCGAGCGTGCCGATGCCGCCGTCGATGTCGAATTTCGCGTCGCCGCGGGTGGCTCCAGTGTTTTCAATCGACGCGTCAATGAGCGGCTCGCGCGCTTCGTGCAGCGCCAGCGAGATGCGTTTGATGAGCGCGCCACGCTGCGCAAAAGTCATCTCGCGCAGCGCCGGGCCGCCGACGTCGCGCGCGTACGCAAGCGCTGCGGCTCCGTCGACGCCATTGCTCGAGGTTTGTGCGATCGCCGCCTCGCTCGCGGGGTTGTACAGCGTGGCAAACGGTGCGGTGCCAGCAACGAAGCGTCCGCAGACGTGATTTTCGAGGGTGATCATGGGGCGGTCTCCCATCGTGACGGCGCGCGCGCAAGTCCCGCGTCGCGCCACTAACGCGCTCGCGTCGAGCCCGCGACGCGACTAGGGTGCAGTCATGAGCGACGATCCCCTGCACCGCTTCGCCACCCGCGTGGTCGAACTGCAACAGCGCGAGGCCGACAAGCTCACGGTGACCGAAGGCGAGATGAACGCAGTCGCGCTCGACTTGGGCATGAGTGAAGCGGAACTCATCCGCCTCAAAGAGCAAGCGAGCAGTGCGAAGCACGCCGCCAAGACGTTGCGCATGGCGGGAAGCATTGACGCAGCCATCGACGTGCTCGAGACCGCCAACGCGTTTCACCCGCTCGACGTCGAGGTGAGCTACGCACTCGCTGACGCGCTATTTGCACGCTCGCAAAAGGCCGCGTTTGCGCTGGCCAAGCGCCAAGGCGAATGGCAGCGGGCCAAGGCACTCGCCACCAGCGTCGTTGAAATCGCCCCCGCGCACATCGACGCGGCGGTGCTGCTCAAGGCGATCACCAACAACGAGCCTGTGCACGCGCCGTCGTCAAACACGCCGTGGGGTTTGGTGGTTGGTGCTGTTGCGGCTGTCGGGCTCGCCGTGGTCGCCGTGGTCGCGCTGTTTTTTGGCTGAGGTCAATGCGTTGATGGCGACGTCAACGCGATGGTGCGCCAGCGTTGGGACAAAAATCGCCACGCCACCACGATCGCAAGCAGCGTCAAGTAGACCACCATCCACATCACCGCAGCGACTTCGCCGAGGCCGAACACGCGCACGGAGATCCACGCGCCCGGCACGAACACACCCCACGCGATTGCCGTGCGCGCCCAAAAGGTAAACGCAGTGTCACCAGCGGCGCGCAACGCCTCAGACACGACCATGCCGCACGCGTCTGACAACTGCCACAGCACCGACAGCATCAACACGCGCACACCGATGTGAATGAACTCGGCGCTCGTTTGCCCGGGTGCAACGAAGGCAGACAACAGCACGGTGGGCACGACGATGTACGTAAGACTCACCACGCCTTGCCAGGTGGCCGCGGTAGCGAGCGTCAGCTTGACGGTGGCGGGCACATCGTCATGGCGGTTGGCACCGATGGCTTGGCCAGCGAAGATCGAGCCTGCGGTAGCAAGGGCGAACGCGGGCATAAACGACAGCATGTTGAGCTGAAACACGCACATAAACGCTGCGAGCGCGGTGGTGCCAAGGCCACCGACGATGACGTTGATGAACACCAAAAACGC
>JAYTVG010000696.1:0-1306 GCA_043744135.1 Deltaproteobacteria bacterium
AAGCCGCGCGCGTTGACGACGAGGCCCGAGTACGGTGCTACGCCCTCGGAAGGCACCTTGCGCATTTTTTTGGGACGCTCGACCAAACTGTTGGTGAGGTTCTCGTCGATCGGCATCTCGACGATGATGTCGACGGAGCCGTCTGCGTAATACTTGCTGCCGACCACCTTGAAGCCTTGCGCCATGCCCTGCACGCGCGACTTGATCTCACCGTTTGACATGATGTCGGCGGCCGAGCGCGAGCCGTTGACTTGGATGCCCTGGATGGTCTCGATGACGTTGCGCAAGGCGTCGAGCTTGGCCGCGCGCTCCGCGTTGAGCCGCGCGACCGCGACCGAGCCATCTTTCAAGTTGCCGACGCCCGAGCCGGTGGCGGTGACGGTCTTTTTGGACCAGTTGATCTCACCGTGCCCAAGCTTTTGAACGACGGAGTCGTCCGCCGCCGACGATGCTGGATCTTTTGCGTCGCCTGCGCGCACAGCACCCGCGAACACCGCGAGCCCCAGCGCGAGGACTAAAGAAACCTTCTTCATTGCTCATCTCCTCCTCAAAAACGTTTGCGCTTCAAACACGATGACAAACTCAGCTTTCACAACTCAGCTCGCAACCTATCGACGAAACATGACAGGGCGGCATTGTACCGCGATAGTGCGCGCCCTCACGCGCGCCCCTGCCCCATTCACGAACACATTTCCATTGCGATGAGTTAACTCGGTGAGACGTTGCGCCTACCGCGGCTATTCATCGGCAGCAAGATCCGCACGGTAACTGGCCGATTTACCGTGTGGTGGTGCGGCTCGGCGTTGGCGCACCGACGTGCGCGCTGTCACGTCGACGGGTGACGCCGAGGTGTCTCGCGTTCGCGCGCATCCGTGTGGGCGTGTCTCGCGTTGTCACGGATCACTCCCATTCGATGGTCGCGGGCGGTTTTGACGAGATGTCGTACACCACGCGGTTGATGCCGCGCACTTCATTGCTGATGCGGTTACTCATGCGTGCGAGCAACGCGTGCGGCAGCTCGGCCCAGTCCGCGGTCATGCCGTCGCTCGACCTCACGCATCGAATGCACGCAGTTTCGTCGTAGGTGCGGGCGTCGCCCATCACACCCACCGAACGCACCGGCAACAGCACCGCGAACCACTGCCACAGCGGGCCGACGACGGTGCCGACCTCGAGTGCCTTGTCGATCTCGGCCCGCACGATAGCGTCAGCATGCTGCAGCAGCTCCGCGCGCGGTCGGGTCACTTCGCCCAAGATGCGGATAGCAAGGCCCGGGCCGGGAAACGGTTGGCGCTGCACCACCGTC
>JAYTVG010000697.1:0-4149 GCA_043744135.1 Deltaproteobacteria bacterium
CTGTCAGACACACCCGCCGATCGCTGCAGCACCACACCGGCGCCATCGAGCAGCTCGATATCGATGTCGCCGTCCGCGTCGGTGAAGCGCGTGGTCACCGTTAACGTCGACGCGAACGGCAAGTCCATCGCGAACATGTCGCTATCATTGACGCAGATGCGTCCGGCCAGCACGGTGGCGTCGACGGCGAGGGCGCGGGGATTTGTGTCGTCGGGCTCAACGCCACCCTCTAAGCACGGGTCTGGTACCGGCTCAGCGACCAGCGCGACGTTGAGCGTATACGACGTGGTGGCAGCGGCGTTGTTGCCCTGCACCTCGACGCGGTAGCCACCCGCGGCCACGTTCGCCACCGACAGCGACGTGCCAGACTGCAGCACAACGCCGTCCGACGCGCGCACCAAGCGCGCCGTGATGGTGCTGCCGCTGAGCGTGACCGTGACGTCGTCGAGGCTGTTGGCGGCGAAGCGCCATTGATCGAGATCGCCAGCGCAGATGGTGCCGGTCACGAGCATGCCCGGCGTCAACAACTGCGCAGCGGCGACGGTGTCGTTGGGCTCGGCGTCGGCTTGCATGCACACCGGCGGCTCAGCTGCCGCCGTCACGCGCAGCGAATACGCGCCCGCCACCGTCGAGGTCACGCGCACAAAGTAGCTGCCGGCTTGGACGTTTGGGGCAGCAATGGTGCTGCCGCTGCCCAGCGACGCGCCCGAGCTCGACACCAGCGTGATCGCCAGCGCCCCGGCGCCGTTGCCGGCGACCACGTCTACGTTGACGTCGTCGCCAGCGGCGGCGTTGAAGGTCCACACGTCAACATCGTCGACGCCATGGGGACACAAAGACCCCGCGCGCAAGTTGCCGTCGGTAGGCACAGCGAGCGCGGTGGCGTTGCTGTCGTTGGGCTCTTGCTCGACGTCTTGACACGAGGCCGGTGCGTCGATGGCCAGGCGCAGCAAGTAGTCGGCCGACACAGCGCCGTCAGCGCCAAACAACACCAACCGGTAGGTGCCTGCGCCCACCCCCGTTGCGCTCAATGCGAGCCCATCGGCGGTGGCGTTCGCCGTCGACACGGTGGCGCCGGCGTTGTCTTCCAAGTGCAACTCCAGCGCCGCACCGCCCTCGACAAACACGGTCGCTGCCAGGTCGCTATTCGCGCTGGCGACGGTGACGATGAATTCGTCAGTGTCGGTGCCGCAGATGCGGCCTTCGTGATCTCCCGACAACAACACCGCTTGTGCGCCTTCGTTGGGCTCGGTGGCGTCGTTGTCGATGCAGCCGACGGCGCACGTGTTGCTGGCGGTGTCGCAGGTGCCGGGCGCGCAGTCAGCGTCCGACAAGCACTCGACGCAAGTGCCCGTGATGGGGTTGCACGCTTGGCCGGCGCAGTCCGTGTCGTCGGTGCACGTGGTCACAGCGGTGCAGGTTTGCGAGCCTTGATCGCAACGGCCGCCAAAGCAGTCGCCGTCGACGTTACACTCCACGCACACGCCCTTGATGGCGTCGCACAACAGCGCGCCACATTGGTTGTCGTTGGTGCACGCCGGAGTTTCCACCACGCAAGTGCCGCTGAAGGCGTTGCAGACGCGACCGTCGCCGCATTGCTCCGACGTCAAGCACTCCACGCACGTGCCGGCAGCGACGTCGCAAACGCCGTCTGTGCAGCTGCCATCGGTGCAACGTGCCACGCAGTCGCCGCGTTGGCACACCAAGCCGTCGTCACAGTCGGTTGGCGTCGTGCACTTCAGGGCAGGCGGGCCGATTTGCGCGGGGCAGCCGATGGCGAGCAACGTCGAGCACAACACGGCCGCAAACCAGCATCGCGCAAACAGCCGCCGCATCGACACAGACCGGAGCAGTGAAAACCGCGTAGACGAGATCGAGTTCATGGGGGCATACAAGCACGCGCGGCATCCACCAACCCTCGGTAGATCGCGCGATGCGGTGCTTCGGACATGCTTTCTGGGTGCCACTGCACACCGACGAAAAACGGCAGCGCCGGATCTTCGATCGCCTCAACGATGCCGTCCGCGGATCGCGCGGATGCGATCAAACCTAGGCCGAGCACTTTGACCGCTTGGTGGTGGGTGCTGTTGACGGCGAGCGTGAGCACGCCCGCACCCAGCGCGTGCGCGAGGCGCGAATCGGCCGCCACCACGACGTCATGGGCGGCGAGCGACTTCGGTCCTGGCTGCTGGTGCGCCAACAAACGCTGCGCATGTTGGCTGTCGAGGTCCTGCCACAACGTGCCGCTGCGCTGCACGTTCATCAGCTGCATGCCACCGCAGATGCCCAACACGGGAATCGCTTTAGCCTGCGCGCGCACCAACAACGCCCGTTCTATCGCCGAGCGTTCGGGCTTGAGTGCACCACATGCCGGCAGCATCTGTTCGCCGTACCACGCGGGATCGACGTCGTGACCGCCGCCCATGATGACGAGCGCGTCCGCCAAGTGCACGTAGTGCTCAAGCACAGCGTCGCTGAGGGAAGCGGTCGCTATCACTGGTGTGCCGCCCGCTTGCTCGATGGCGTCGGTGTAGTGCCGCTGGCAAAGGTACTGCGCGATAGGCCCGCGGCGGCCTTGCACGACCTCGATATCGGGCGGCACCAACACGCACGGACGTCGGCGGCTCATCGGTTCACGTCCGGGCGCGCTCGGCCCGCGAAAAACGCCAGCGACAACTCGCGTGCGACACCGTGCACGTCGACATCGCCGACAAACGGGCTGACGGTGGCGACGTAGTGTGCTCCCGCGGCAGCGACGCGCGCGACGCGATCGGTTGTGGTGACGCCGCCGATGGCGACGACCGGCAGCGTCGTCGACGCCACCCGCGCCTGCAGCGCTTGCACGCCGACGATGGGGACGATGCCGGCCTTGGTGGTTGATGGGAACACCGGACCAACGGCAATGTAGTCGGCGCTGCGCTGCTGTGCTGCCGCGTCAAATTGAGCGACGCTGTGGGTGCTGACGCCGACGACGCGATGCGCGCCCACCACGCCCCGCACGTGCTCGGGCGCTGCATCACGTTGACCGACGTGGACGCCGCCGACCTCTGCGCGCACGCACAGATCCGCACGGTCGTTGACGATGAGCGTGACGTCGTAGCCGGCGCACACCGCGCGCATCTGCGCCAACTGCGCGAGTATCACGTCGTCACTGGCGGCCTTGTTTCTCAGCTGCACCACTGACACGCCGGCGTCACACAGCGCTGGCACGGCGCTAGGACCATCGACGATGGCGTAGACACCAAGGCGCTGTGTCGGCAACAGCGCGCGCACGGTGGGTGGGGGCGCCACGTTCATAGCGCCACACGCCGCGCGCATGGCGTCTGCGAGCGCCGCCGTCAGCCCCGGCGCAAACGCCGCCAGCGGCAGCACGTGCTCAAGCGTTTCGTCGACGTAGCGCTTGAGGCGCGCAGCTTCATCGGCGCCGCGGCCAGTCTTGTGCAGCTCGCTGAGGTTGTGGCAGCGATCGGCCACTTTTAGCAGGCGAATCTCGTCGGGTGCGGTGCGCAGCGCGCGCCAATAGGCATCGTGCGCGTCGGCGTTTTTGCCCAGCTTCGTCAAGATCACGACGCGCTCGGTGACCTCAGCACCGACGCGCGCTCGTAATCCTTCAACGCCAATGTCGCTGTCTTCGATCACGTCGTGCAGCAAGGCTGCGGCGCGCGCGGCATCCGACAAGGCCACCCCGCAAGCAGCAGCCAACAGCGTGGCGATGCGCAACACCGCGCGCGGGTGCTCGATGTACGGCGCGGCGTGGCGGCGCACCTGCCCCGCGTGCAGTTGTACCGCGAGTGCGTCGACGGCCAACAAATCAAGCGCCATGCGCTGCTCCTACGTTGCGAAGTCGTGTTGAGACTATAGCTTTCGGTTGTGAAATCACCGCGTCCACTTGCAAATGTCGGCGAATTGCCCGCCTTGCCTACCGAGGGCACGGTGCAGCGCGCACAGCGAACACGCGTCGTCAGCTTAGTGTGCGTCATCGGCGTGGTGGTGTCGGCGGCCGCCTGCCCTCCCAAGCGCGACCCGACAGCGACGACGCCCGCCACCAGCGCTGCGCCCGCCGCGAGTGCTGCGCCATCCGTCAGCGCTGCGCCCTCCGCGAGCACTGCGCCGTCCTTGATGTTTGATGCGCCGCCCGCGGGCGAACAG
>JAYTVG010000698.1:0-1302 GCA_043744135.1 Deltaproteobacteria bacterium
ACAAGACGAACAGGGCTGCCTGCCCACGGCATGTGGCGGCACCAACAGCTGCACCTCCATCGTCAATCCGCCTGCGACACCGCCGAGCAACAACGCCAACACGCCCACAACGCGCGAGATGGTGCATGACCGGGACTTCAGAAAATCCACCGGCGTGGTGCGCAACAGCAAGGGCATTGTGGCCACCGACCCTGCTGTGAAGTCCTCGTTGCCGCACGCCGAGTCCGAAGTGCTGCGCGCCTTCATCATCCGCACCGCCGCGGACCAGTGGCCCACCGGCGGCGTCTGGGAGCGCAGTGGGCTTGTGACCTTGCCGACGACGGGGCCGTCGCAAAGTGCTGCAGCCAGCCAGTTCGCGGCGTGGCCGGGGGTGGACTACACGCAAGTGCTCACGCAAGCGCAACGCGACAGTGAGCTCAACCGCTGGGACAGCGAAATGCACAGCCCGGGCGGCGCGGATCGCGTCAAAGGTCTGAGCGCGGCGTTGGACCGCAGCACCGACGGTGCAGTGAGCTACGCGCAGTTCCCCAGCACCACCGCAGCGCTCACCACCACACTTTCGGCACACGCGACGGCGTACCACAGCTTTTTGGTGCGCGTGGAGTATGAGATCCCCACGGCCACCGGCACCTTCAACATCGGCGTGACGGGCGCAAACCTCAGCGGCAGCGCGAGCTACACGCAAGCACAGGGAACGGGCCGTCGCGTGGCGCAGCTGACGTTCACGCGGGGTGCGGCCACCGCCTACGTTGACGACGTCGCCAGCATCACCGGCAACGACGTGCGCATCTATGCGGTGAGCGTCATGCCGCAAGCGCCCGTGCTGTTGGGCACCAGCTACTTCGAGTTTGTGGCGCTCGATCACGGCGTGACGTGGGAGACCGCCAGCCAGCTGGCGAAACGCAGCGTGTACAATGCGCGCCCGGGCCGGCTGGCGCGCATCCCCTCAACAGCGCTGCTGGATGCACTAAAGACGCCACTGAACACCGACACCACGGCGTGGGTGGATGGCAAAAGTGGCGCCACGCCCTCAGCGACGTCGTTCACCGACAGCGCGGGTGCGTTTTTGTCCGCGTCGTTGTGGGCGCCGAGCACCAGCTTTACGCAACCCCGTCCCCGCGGCGCGTTTGCCTACGTGACCTCGAACGCCAACGGCTTTCGCTTGGGACACGCGCCCCCGTCCGTCACCCTCAACGACCGCGTCCACGGCTACATCGTGCAGTACCCGCCGCTGGGTGCGATGGCCGCCGTGATGGACGGCAGCACCGTCGTCGCGCCAGCCGACAGCACAGCCACGGACCC
>JAYTVG010000699.1:0-1301 GCA_043744135.1 Deltaproteobacteria bacterium
GCCTCTTCGTAGCCACACACGAACGCGTGCGTGTCCTGCATCGCGATCGCTTTGTTGGCGATCCACTTAAATCCCGTCAGCGTCTCTTGGTACGCAGCACCTTTGTCTTTGGCCATGCGCGACAAAAACGTCGATGACACCAGCGTCGTGATCACGAGCTTTTGCTTGCCAAGCGTGTCCATGTGGTTGAGCGCATCAGCACACAACAAGATGCCGATCTCGTTGCCGGTGAGCGCGCGCCACGTCCCGCCATCTTTGACGGCGACGGCCAGACGATCCGCGTCGGGGTCGTTGGCCAAGATGAGCTCGGCGTCGCTGTCGTGCGCGAGTGCTATCGCGGCTTCGAGCGCGCCCGGCTCCTCGGGGTTTGGGAAGTTGACGGTGCGAAAGGTGCCGTCGGGGTCCGCTTGCGTCGTGACATCGACAACGCCGTCGAAGCCGGCAGCCGCAAGCGCGCGCAAAGCGGTCCGGTGCCCGACACCGTGCATCGCCGTGTACACGATGCGCAGCGGCAGCGGCGTCGCCACCTGCGGCAGTCCGGTGCTCGGCGCCTTGTGCCACGCGAGCGCGCGGATGGCGGTCAAATACGCACGCTCGACGTCGTCACTGATGAGCGTGCGCAAACCTGCTTGTGTGGCGTCGGGCGCATGCAGCCTGGCGATGGCGCTCGCCGGTGGTGCGCACTCGATGCACGCTGCAATGCCCGCGTCGTGGGGCGGGATGATTTGCGCCGCGTTTTGCCAGTACACTTTGTAGCCGTTGTCTTGCGGTGGGTTGTGCGACGCCGTCACCATAATGCCGGCGCACGCGCGCAGGTGCTCGACGGTAAACGCGCACAGCGGCGTGCTGACGGGATCGATAAACACGCGCACCGGCAAGCCCATCGCGCTCAGCACCGCGCACGCGTCTTCCGCAAACGTTCGCGACGTGAGGCGACCGTCGTAGGCCACCACCACGCCGCGCACTTTGGCGTCCGCGAGGGTCTTTAGCAGATACGCACCGAGCCCGTGCGTCGCGCGCATGACGACCGCGCGGTTCATGCGATTGGTACCCGCCTCGACGCGGCCACGCAGACCAGCGGTGCCAAATGCCAACGTGCCTGCGAATCGATCGTCGAGATCGGCGCGCGCAGCCTCGTCCGTCAAGGCACGCGCACACAGCGCTGTCAGCTCCGCACGTGTGGCAGGGTCCGGATCGGCGGCGATGAACGCTTCGGCGAGGGCGCGGGATGAGCTCGTCATGGTCGCTCGTGTAGCACCGTTGCTCAGCGGCGTCAGTCGACGTCGGCCACGGCGCCGGCG
>JAYTVG010000700.1:0-4134 GCA_043744135.1 Deltaproteobacteria bacterium
CCCGACAACGCCAGCGCACCAAACTGCACGTCATGCGCATGCAAGCGCTCAAGATACAGCCGCAGGTGGGTTTGCTCTTCCGCCGCCGCTGCCAAAATCCCGCGCAACAACGCCGGCGGCATATGTGGACACGCCAACACCACCCACGCAAACAACTCCACCGCCTGCAGCTCATGGTGCGCGAAGCGCGACAAACACTGCGCGCGCGCGTCGGCATCTTTGAGCATGCCGGGGCGCGGCAGTTTGTCGGCAGCGTCGGCGCTGATGGCGATCGACGCGTCGCGCGCGGGTGCGAGCACGATGCGCGGCGCCGTATCAGCGGCTGGGCCATCAAACGACGACGGTGGCGCACGCAACTTGTCGTTGAGTGCACCACCCAAGAGCACTTGTTGTGCCCATTGCATCGCGTCGGTCGTGGCGTCGATCATTGCGGCCAGCGTGCGCCGCAGATGTCGTCGACACAACACCCTCGGGCGGGCGCGGCCGGCTACGGCAGATCGAAGTCAACGCGCGCGCTACCGTCACTGAAGTCGATGTTGATGTACGCGTAGCTGCCGCTGTCAGACGCCGACACCACATCGACCAACTCGCGCACCGTCAAGATGTCACCGCGGCTGACCAAGCCGTCGCCGTCGTTGTCGAGCAGGTCGAGGGCCAAGGCGCTTGGTTCAAGCTGGCGCGAGGTGCCGTCGCGATAGATCTGCGCGTACAAAAGCACGTCGACAAATGCGGTGGGCGTGGCGTTTGTGACGGTGATGACAGCCAGCGTGTCTAAGCCATCGGTGGGTGCTAAGGGTGCCTCGGCCACGGTGGCGGTGTAGCGGTTCCACAACACGTAACCGGTCGAGATGGGCACGGCGGTGTTGACGCCGGTTCGCACCAAGATCGACACCGGGCTGTTGCCGTTGTCGTCGATGGTGAAGGGGTGATCGAATTCGGTGACGTCCAGCGTATCGCCTTCACCAAAGCGACCGTCGCCATCGTTGTCGACGAGGGTGAGCGCGTCGCTTGGAAACAACACAGGGAACTCACCGTAGACGTAGACCTGCACGCTGAGTTGTGACAGCGCGTAGTTGCCTTCGCCTTGCACCGAGGTGATGGAAAACGCCAGCGCGTCAATGGCAACTGCACCCGGCGCATCGAGTACGGCGATGGTGTGCAGCGGTGGCGTGACGTTTGGAATCTCGAGCGGCACGTAGCCACCTTGGCCCACCACCACGCCATCGACCAACGCCTCGAGCGTGAAATAGCCGGGGCCGCTGCTGGCGTTATAGATGTCGGCGGATTCGATGATGGTGATGGAGTCGCCCGCCGTCACCCAGCCATTGCCGTCGTTGTCGTGCAGCACGAAGGCGTCGCTGGTGAGGGTGGCGGTGCTGCCCTCGCCGTCGACTTGCGCTTGGATCGACAAGGCGCTCAGTTCGAACATCCATGAACCATGGAAGTATAGCGTGCCGAGCGTGTCAAGCCCTGCGGTCGCCAGCTCAGCGTCGTCGTTGGAGACAAACACGTTGAGGCCGCCGCCACAGGGCCACCAGCTCGGCGGGCTGTCTGTGAGGTCAAAGAAGCTTGCGTTGCAGCTTTGTTCGCTGCTGGTGTCGGTGCAGCCGACCAAGTCAAAGTGGCTCACGAGCGGGCACACCGCGTCAGGCTGCGCGCTAAAGTAAGCGGTTCCGCCGTCGCATTCAATCGCCGCGCCGCCGGGCACAGCATCATCACTTTCAGGCTTGATGAACTGTGAATTCGATGGATTCGGCTCGCAAATCTCGCGGCGCATCAGGTCGCTTTCATCGAGCACCACGGACACGGGCCCGGCGCTGACCGCGCAGGCAATGGTTCCTGCCGCCGGGTCAACCTCGACGGTGACGACGGAAAACCCTTCGGGCGGCGTGGCGGGACAGTCGTACAGGCCCTGAAACAGCTTCCACACCGGGCTGACGTCGCCTTCGCGGTACACCACGAGCACGTGCTTGTTGTCTTCCTCGCGGATGGCGACCGACGTGCCGATGACGGTGTCGTCGGCGAAGGCGGTGCCCGCGGGCACCAAATCGAGGGTGTTGTTGTTGTTGCCGTCGATATAGACGTCGACCGCGGCCAACCCCATGCGCGCGCCGTCTGAGACCGTGAGTACGTCGTCTTGCGGCAGGTTGAAGATGGGGATGTCAAACGACGACGGGAACACCGGCGCCAGCTGCACGCCGTCGCTTTCCACCTGCCCGCTGAGGTGCAGCGTCAAACACACCGATAGTGCGCGGGCGGTCGCTTGGTCGGCGGGGTCGTCAAAATCAAGCGGCGCTTCAAACGCCGGCACGGCCGCTAGACAATCCACCAGCGCGGGTTGGTAGCGCGACCACACCAGCGCACCGCGCACGTCGTCGCTCGGCACCGATGTCAGCGCGCCGGCCACGTCTGCACTCAGCGTAAACAGCGGCGCACCGCGGTGGTCTTTGGGTGTGACCACGCCGGGTCCACACGCGGTGACGGTGACGAGGGCGAGCAGCGTCGCGCACATGCGATGAAGTTTGTGACTGTCTGAGTGCTTGTTCATAGGCTCTTTCGGCGCGGGGTGGCGGCGCGGGCCGCGGCGCGGGGTTGCGTCCCGAGGTGACTGCAGTCGCCGCTCAAAGCGGACATGCACAGCGGACGCGGCGGGATTTGACCCCGCGGCAAGCGAGCTCGTGACGCGCTATTTGCCGACGGCGGCAAACGCTCTGTTGAGGCCGGCGTTCATCAGGGGGAAATCGCCGGCGTTGAGCGCTTCGAGCGCGGCGCGCGACAACGGTTCCACCCGATCCGCGACCGCAGCATTGCGTTGTTTGGCGCGCTCGTAACGAATGTTAAAGCGGCCGAGTTTTTTCAGCACAAACGCGCGGTTGATGGCCTGCGCCTCAACCAGTCCACGCGCGCTGTTGGCCACCGCAATCGCCTCGGTGGGGTCGCTGTGGCGCAACGTCCAGGCGCGCTTGAGCGCGAGCTCCGCTTCCATGAGGTCGCCTGAGATCAAGCCCTTTTTGATCATGGCGTCTTTGGTGGCGCGGATGGCTTCGTCCGCCGGCGAGCGCGCCGCCACGCGCTTGGCCGCGGGCGCAACATCGACAATGGCGTTGTCGTCGAACTCGAAATCGTCGTTGCTGTCAGCGGCAACCACAACCGCGACCTCGACCCCCGCGTCAGCGCGGTCACTGCCGGCGACAACGTTGCGATCCAAAACGGCGACGGTCGCGTCAGGGTGGGGCTTTGCGGCCGCGTGCGCGACCCGCGACACCGGCGCGGCCGCCGTCGTTGTCATTGCTGCAGTCGCGCCGGCGTCCACGCTTGGCACCACGCTTAGCACCACGCTTAGCACCACGCTTGGCACCACGCTTGGCACCACAGGCTCGACGGCGGCGATGCTCGCGCGTCCGGCGTCCGCACGCACATCGGTGGCGTCGGTGTCAGCGGGCGTACGCGTCAACCAAAACACCAACAGCGCGCCGACGAGCAACGCCGCGCCGCCCGCTGCCAACAGCCGTCGGCGGGGCGCACCAAAATCCGGCAGTGCTTCGTTGTCGAGGTCGCTTTGCGCCACCAAACGGGTGACATCCGCGCGCGCGGCACCTGCGGCGCTCGCAAGCGAGCTGATGGCGCGCGGCAGTTGCGGCGACGTTGGCGCGGCAAAGGCGTCGTCGACGTCGCCATTGACAAAGGCGTCGACGCTCGGCTCGTCCGCCGCCATGGCGACGGCTGTGATCGCAGCGTCTTCGGAGCTCGCCGTTTGTCCGCCGTCGCCAAAGCTCGGCGACCACGGCACCGACGGCACCACGCTAGGCATCGAGCCGAGCGTCACGGAGTTCATCACGCGCAGCGTGGGCTGTGCCACCATCGCGGTCGGGCTCGCCGCCGGCCAGCTGACGTCGGCAGGGGCGACCGCGGCGCCCTGCAGCGCGCTAGGCGAGGCCCAGCGCGAAAAATCAGGGCTTGCTGGCGGTGCGGCGGGGGGCGGCGCGTTGACGTGCGTCGCCTCTTGGGTTGCGAGCAGCGCCGCTTCAAACTCGAGCGCCGTTTGGTAGCGCTCAGCCGGCTCCCGAGCCATGCCGCGTGCCACCACGTCCGCGAGCTGGGCGGAGATCTCCGCGTGCAGCGTATTGATGCGCG
>JAYTVG010000701.1:0-4129 GCA_043744135.1 Deltaproteobacteria bacterium
GAGCCGTTGGGCGCCGGCGACGGGTGCCCCGCGTCCTCCCAGTGAAAACCTTTGTGCTTGTGCAGCGTCGGCCAATCGATCTTCGTGAGCTTCTTGAAAGCAGCGGAAACATCGACGACCTCGTCAACGTCGAGAGCGAAGAGCTGTTCCTGAAACACCGGGTTGTTCAGGTCCATAAGAATCGGCTGCGCATGTGCCATCGGCAGCTACTTCTTCTTCCGCGCCGACGCTCGTGACGACGTCGCCTTCTTGGCCGGCTTGGTCGACTTGGTCGACTTCTTCGCCGCCGTCGGCGCGGGTGCCTCCACGCGCGCCAGCAGCGCCTTGAGGTCGGACTCCACCGGCGGGTTCTTGCCCGCCCACGCCAGCGCGCTTTGAAGCTTGCTCTTGTAAGGCTCGTGCGCCCACCACGCGTCCTTCTCAGGCACGTCGACGACGAAGCGCAGCATGACGCCGTCGGCTGCGGGCTCCACGCGGACCAGCTTGCCAGCGAGCGCTTTGCCGACAGAGACCTGACCGGTGTCGCCGATGCGCTTGACGTCGGGGTGCGTCTGGGTAGTTGTCATTTTAGGACTATAGGAACTTAGGAACAGGCGCGCAAGGCGCCTCACGTTGGAAACCAAAGGGCGACGCCATCGCCTTCGTCACACGATGTTGTCGCACCTGGCCATCAAGATGGCGTTGCTCGATGAGCCGGTCGCGGGCTCATACGAAAACGCGGGCCAATTCTAGGCCAACGCCGCTAATGAGGAGTGCAGAGAAGGAAACGGCGCTCGTACGAGCGCCGTTTAAGCTGCAAAATCAACCTGGTGCCCAGAAGAGGACTCGAACCTCCACGACCTTGCGATCACTAGGACCTGAACCTAGCGCGTCTACCAATTCCGCCATCTGGGCGCTCGTCTTCGTCTAGGTGCGACGCCCTCAGCCGTCAAGCGGTCCGCTGAAAATTCCTCAGTGCAGCACTGACGAACGGCGCGATGTCGCTGTGTGTTTGCACGTGAGCTGCGGTCGTGAGTTCACTACGCTCGCAGCGTGACCCACACCTTCCCTGCCCGCCGTGTCGTCGGCGCCACCGTCGCTGTGCTGTTCGTGTTGTGCACGGTGGTGCAATTCAACGATCCCGATCCCGCCGTATGGATCGCGCTGTACGGCAGCTGCGTGGTGTTGGCGGCGGCGTTTGCGATCGGGCGGAACATCAAGCTGCTGCCGCATGTTGTCGGTGCGATTGCGGTGTGCATGGCGGTGGCCAAAGCGCCCGCGGCTGCTGCGTTCGTTACGCGCGCGAACCCGGGGCAGTCGTTTTTTATGAAGGCCGGCGACGCCACCGAAGAAAACGCGCGCGAGTGTGGCGGGCTGTTGTTGGTGGCCGCGTGGTGCATCACGGTGGTGGTCACGAAGCGCACCACCCGGGAGGTTGCATGAGCCATCGCGTGTTAATTGTCGACGACGAAAAAAACATCCGCATGACGCTCGCGCGCGGCTTGGACCTGGAGGGTTTTGTCGTCGAGGGGGCGCATGACGGTGCCGCGGGTCTCGCGATGGTGGCGTCGTTTGCACCCGAGCTGGTCTTGCTCGACCTCAAGCTGCCCGATCGCGATGGCCTGTCGGTGCTCGAGGCGATTCGCAGCACCAAAGACGCGCCGCCGGTGGTCATGATGAGTGGACACGGCACACTGGACGCAGCGGTGCGCGCGACGCGCTTGGGTGCGGCGGATTTTTTAGAGAAGCCTATCGAGATGGAGCGGTTGCTGCTGACTGTGAAAAACGCGCTGCGTCTCGATGCGCTCGACCGCCACATCGGCGCGCTCAAGCTCGGCGTGGAAAAACGCCACGGCATGGTCGGCCGATCGGCCGCCGTCACTGCCGTGTTGGAAGCAGTGCACCGCTCCGCACCCACCAAGGCGCGCGTGCTCATCACGGGAGAAAGCGGCGTCGGCAAAGAGCTCGTCGCAAAGGCCATCCACGACTTGTCGCGACGCGCGCCCGCCGCATTTGTGAAACTCAACTGTGCCGCGATGGCGGAAAGCCTCGTCGACAGCGAGCTGTTTGGCCACGAAAAAGGCGCGTTCACGGGGGCCGACAAGCGCCACGTTGGGCGCTTTGAACGCGCGGACGGTGGCACGTTGTTTTTAGATGAAGTGGGCGAGTTGCCGCTCGGCACGCAAGCGAAACTGTTGCGCGTGCTGCAAGAAGGCGAGCTTGAACGCGTTGGTGGCGCCGGTCCTATCAAGGTTGACGTGCGCGTCATCGCCGCGACCAACCGCGATTTGCTCGCGGGGGTGAAGGCCGGCAGCTTTCGCGAGGACCTATACTACCGCCTCAGCGTCGTGCCCGTTCACGTGCCACCGCTGCGCGGACGCAAACAAGACATCCCCGAGCTCGCGCAGTTTCTGCTCGAGAAAAGCTGCGTGGAAAATGACCTCGCGCCCAAGGAATGGCACGACGGAGCGCTCGCACAACTGGCGGCGCACGATTGGCCCGGCAATGTGCGCGAGCTCGTGCATGTGGTGGATCGCTTGGCGATCTTGTCACTCGACAAGGTGATTACCGTCGACGACGTTAAAGCCGCGCTGCCCGGCGCCACCGCGTTGCCCGGTGCGAGCATCCCCGACGCAGGACCGCTGTACTTGCTGCTCGAGGGTTTTGAAAAACGCATCATCGAAGATCGCATCAAGCGCTTCGACGGCAACATGTCGAAAACCGCTGAGGACCTCGGCTTAGAGCGCAGCCACCTCTATAAAAAAGTGCGACGCTTGGGCGTCGCACTGTAAGCCGACCTTGCGCCAAAACCCGGCGGCGCTCAGCGTGTCGCGAGGTGGTCGCCGACGATCTGCGCCGCACTGAGCCATGCCTTGCGTAGGTTTTTTGTCGTGCTGGCGCCGTCAACGTCAAACGTAGCGGCGCGCTCCTGCATGCCTTGTTGTGCCTTGGTGAGCGCAGCGACGTCGTTGGCGGCAAGCTCTTGCGTAAATTTCTTCATCAGATCGGCCGGCAAAAATTCTCCCGTCACCAAGCGAAACACGGTGGCCCGCAAATCTTCATGGTCGACGCCGGGCGCGGCTGCGTTGACGTGGGCCACCAGCGCCTGCGCGATTTTGCCGGATTCGCGATCCATCGCGAGCTTCGCGGGTCCGCGCAGCCCCGTCGAATCGTAGATGGCGAGCTGCTCTTGCACCAAACTTGGCAGCCCCGCCTCAAACATCAGCGCACGCATCATCGGGTCGCCGTTCATTGCGTCGCGCACGCCTTTGGCAAACGCGCCATCCGCGGCAACGACCTGCGACGCGTCAGGCTTAATGCCCGCGGCAATGGTTTGGCCGAGCGTGACGTTGAGGCGGTTCATCGCTGCTGAAGATTGTGGCGCGAACACCTCGTCACGCGAGGGGCCGCTGCCAAGGGCGTTGCTGCCGAAGGCGGCCGTTTGCGCAAACATCGTCTCTAACTCGGCCAACATCCCGCGCATCAAACGCGCGGTCGCGCCCGGGTCTTGCGCGTCAGCCAAAATGCGCTCGCCGATGGCGCCGATGGCCTCAGCCTCCTGCACCGTGACGACCCCGTCGGCGACCGACAACCCCATGGCGACGCCGAACAAGCCGCCTTTGACGGTCTCGAGGCGCTCCGCGGCACCGGCGAGTTGATCGGCGATGTCCGTCAGCGTGTGGCGGACCGCGCGATCGAGGTGCACGCCGCCCGCGTCGGCGGTCTGCGCCGTCGCAAATGGCGCCAGGAACGCGCGCAGGTTTTGCGCAGCGAGCTTCAGGGTTTGCAGTGGCGCATCGCTGTTGGCGAGGTCGTGCAGCACACCTGGCGTCAACGCCTGCGCCGCATCAGCGGTAAACACCTTGGCCTGGGTTGCGGCGCTGATGGCGACGGTGAGATTTTTTGGGGTGATGTTCGTCACGGCGGACCTCCTGTGCAGTAGCGCTACCGCGTGGCTACCGGGGCGCGGTCAGGTTTGGCGATGTGAATCCAGCGAGACACGGATTTGTGTCACAGCAGACACGGTTGGCCGCAACAAGCGACCCAATGGCGCCCCGCGACTTGGCATCGCACGTGAATAGCTTTGCGGTGGCCGCCCACACACGGGAGGCCAAGGAGACTGCATGCCTCGCTTGCTGCGCCCGTTGTC
>JAYTVG010000702.1:0-1298 GCA_043744135.1 Deltaproteobacteria bacterium
CCAGCGATGGCGGCAGCGTTTGAGCGTGTCGGCGCGCGGACGCTCGACGCCAACCTGTGCGGCGCATCGCTGCTCACGCTCAAGCCGGCCGCGACCACGGTCAGTGTCCTCGTTGATCGTGCCGTGCATGGCACAGCCGCCGAACGTCATGCAGCCAGACACGCGCTGTCACAAGCACCCATGGCGGCCGCTGCCCTCGCGGTGTTGGCCGCGGTGTTTGCGCACGTGAGGCCGCGCGTAGCGTTGGTGGGCAACCCAAACTCGATGGAGGGGCGGCTGGCGGTGCGGTTGGCTAACGCCAAGGGTATCGCGGCGGTGGCCCTCGAGCACGGCACCATCGTCGCTGGCGACCCGCTGTACGACGGCTGTAGCGTCGACGCGTTTTTGTGCGGCGGTGACGCCAGCGTGGCGCCGCTGCAGCAAAACGGCATCCCGCGCGATCGCATCGTGGTGGTTGGCGCGCCACGCTTAGATGCGGTGGTGCGCGCAGCGGTACCTCGCGACACTGCGCCACACCGAATCGTCGTCGCTGCGTCTGGAGCGGGCCATATGACGAGCATGCGTGAACACTTGCTGTTCATTGAGGATGTTGTGGTTGCCGCGCGCGCCGTCGCCGACGCGCACTTCGTCGTGAAGTTGCACGCGAAAGACAACGCCGCGCTGTGGCGATCGCGCATGACGACCGACGGCGCCGTGCCGCACAACATCGAGCTGGTGGAGGCGTCGGCATCGTTTGGTCGCGACATTTTCACGGTGCTACAAGGTGCAAGCGCGCTGGTGACGCGCACGTCGACCGCGGCGCTTGATGCGCTGCTCGTCGATGTACCGGCCGTGAGCGTGCGAGCGGCGGACGCGGCGCGGTGTGGATTTGCCTTTATTGACGACGGCGTCATCGACACGGTGCACGACGGCGCGGCGCTGGGCGCGTGGATCGCACGCAACACTTTGGACTCGCGCACGACGCAGCCGCTGCTCAAGCGACAACGTGCCTATCGGGCGTTGTGTTTCGCCCACCTCGGCGACGCGACCGCGCGCGCGTGTGACGCGCTCGTGAATGTTAAGCCGCACAATTCATCGACCTTGCGGGATGAACACCGCAATCCACCAAACACAGTCGCAAACGCAGACCGGGGCACGCATGCTTGATGGCACCTTCGACGGCAAATCCATCCTCATCACGGGCGGCACTGGCTCGTTTGGCCGCGAGCTGACGCGCACGTTGCTCAAGCACCACGCGCCACGTCGCGTGATCGTGTTTTCTCGTGATGAGCTCAAGCAGTTTGAGATGGGCAACGAAG
>JAYTVG010000703.1:0-1298 GCA_043744135.1 Deltaproteobacteria bacterium
CTTGCTGCCGTTCGCCAAAAAGCTGCCCTGCCCCAACAGCCCGCCGCGTCCCGTGCCCGCGGTGCTGACCCACGTCGCACCCCCGCCCGGCAGCGGCAAGCCGTAGTGCGCGGCGAGCGTGTCGTCGACAAACGTTTCTTCGCGCGTGAGGAGCTCGGTCCACGCTGCGTGGTCGTCTAAGATCACGCGATTCACCAACGCGTCTGACTCCGCGCGCATTTTTTCTTTCAACTCCGCCGGCAACAGCGCGCGCTCGTAGCCAAACCACATGGCGTGAAAGCGTCCAATCTGCGTGCGCGCGCGTGGCTGAGACAACAGCGCGTCGAGCGCGGTTTGGCGCTGCGCCGGTGTGGCGAGCGCGTTTGCATCAGCCGCATCAAGCAGGGCGTCGTCAGGTCCCGCACCCCACGCCAAAAACGCCATGCGCGAGGCCACTTCAAAGGGGTTGAGAGCGCGCAGCTCAGGCCGGTCGGCGACGTCGTCGCCCACCTCGACGCGGTAAACAAACTCGGGGTTCATGAGCAAGGTGCGCAGCGCCAACGCAGCGCCCGCGTTAAAATCGCCGTCTTCGGTGGCGACAGTAGTGCCAAAGCCCGCGATGGCGTCGACGTCGACGGCGTCGAGCGGCCGCCGCCACAAGCGTCGCCCTACCGTGGTGACGAACGTGCGCATGCAAGCGTCGTCGACAGCGCTGACCGGCGTGCACGGCATCAACGCGCTACGCAACGCGTCGGTGGCGAACACGCGGGCGCTGACGTTTGCGAACACCGCATCGAGCCCGCTGACAAACGCGAACGACGACTCAAGCTTGGAGCTTTCGTTGTCAAACGCGAACACCAGCCCGCTATCCGCATTTTCGCGCTGCAATTCTTCGGGAGACAGCGACAACAAATCCGCGCTGATGTCGACGCCGAGGACGTTTTGCACGCTCGCTTGGATCTCGGCACGCGTCAGCCGGCGCGCGTCGATTTGCAAAAACGCAGCGGGGTCGCCTTCGTCGGTGGGGGGCGGCGGCTCGTCGGGGTCGTCGGGCGGCGGGTCGGTGGTGCCGTCATCGGCTGCGGCGAAGTGAAACACGCTCTTGGCGGCGCCAGCGTTACAGCCCGACACCACGCCCACAACGCCGCACCCTAGGGCGCCGCATCCAAGTGCCATCAACAGTGTTTTGTGCAGCAGCATCTCGCCTCCGATGATCTGGGAGCACAATAGCCCGATTGCGTCGTCGATCGGTATCCGCCGGCTACGTCGACGATGTGGGCTTGTGTGCCGCGGTGTCGGTCGGCATCGTGCTCGCGAGG
>JAYTVG010000704.1:0-1297 GCA_043744135.1 Deltaproteobacteria bacterium
CGGTGCTCGCGACGTGGACAGGATTTGCTGCGCTCCTCGCCGGCGCCTAGCCACAAGTCCGTACAGCTCGCGATCCATGCGTCCCCTCCGCTCGCTTAAACGAGCAGTGCGTGCGTCGACGTTTGTGGCGACGCACGCACCGGCATCACCCAAGCGCACTGTGTGCACGTGCGGTTTTTGATGTCGGATTCGTACTGGACAAAGATTGGCGGCAGGTCTTTGACGATGTTCACCATCTGCACTTGCGCGCGGTACAGCAGCGTCGAGCAGCGCTCGCAGTACCACTCAAACGCGTCCAGCTCGCCGGGCGCGCGGCGGCGCTCGACGACGAGGCCAACGGTGTTGGCCTGCCGCTGCGGTGAGTGCGGCACGTGCTTGGGCAGTAAAAAAATCTCGCCTTGGCGGATCGGGATGTCGCTGACGGCACCGTCATCGACGACGCGCAAGACCATGTCGCCTTCAAGCTGGTAGAAAAATTCCTCGGCGGGGTCGACATGGTAGTCGGTGCGCGAGTTCGGTCCGCCGACAACCTGGACGATAAATTCGTGGCCCGGGTACACCTCGCAATTGCCCACCGGCGGTTTGAGCAGGTGACGGTGCGCGTCGATCCAAGCCTGAAATGCGAAGGGGGGGGTTAGTGCCATGGCTGCACCACATCCCGCTTGGCAACGCTTGTGAAGAGGGGCAGCGTTGACCCATGGCAAAGCCCGACCCACCGACGCGCCAATACCGCTACTACGACCTCGTCATGGCGGCGTTTGTTTGCGTGCTGTTGTGCTCGAACCTCATCGGCGTGCGCAAGGTCGCCGAGGTCGACTTCCCGATCTTCGGCGTGGTGGCTTTTGGCGGCGGCAACTTGTTTTTTCCCATCGCGTACCTGTTTGGCGACGTGCTCACCGAAGTGTACGGCTACGCGCGCTCGCGTCGCGTGGTGTGGGCCGGCTTCGCCGCGTTGTTGTTTGCGAGTTTTCAAAGCTTCGTGATTGTGGCGCTGCCCCCCGCTCACGATTTCAAAGATCAAGCGATGATCGCGTGGGCGTTCGGCGCCACCTGGCGCATCGCCATGGCCAGCCTCGTCGGCTACTTTTGCGGGGAGTTCGTCAACTCGTTTACGCTCGCCAAGCTCAAGATCTTGACGCAAGGCAAGCGCTTGTGGATGCGCACGATCGGCTCCACCGTGGTGGGCGAGGCCGTCGACACCACCGTTTTTTATCCGCTGGCGTTTTACGGCAGTTGGGACACGGCGTTGTTGCTGAAGGTCATGCTCGCCAACTACGTGATGAAGGTGCTGTGGGAG
>JAYTVG010000705.1:0-4123 GCA_043744135.1 Deltaproteobacteria bacterium
GCGCTTTGTGGCATCGCGCAGTTGTACGCAAAAGCTACCGCGACGTCGAGGGGTCAGGCCGCCAAGCGCACCATCAACGCGGACCGGTCGCCGTCGACGACCGCGCTACCGTCGTCAAACCAGCGCACCCGTGTGCCGTGCGCGGCGTGCAAGGGCACGCACACACCGTCGTGGCACATGCACAGCGTCGACGTGCCGGTGTGCGTGAACGGGTCGGTGCCGAGTGCTAACAACAGCGCCAACCCATGCGGCGTATGCGTGGGCGTGCACCAAGGGTGGATCCCCGGCACCGTTGCGAGCAGCTGGCTGCCGGTGGCCGTGCAGCGCAACACCGACAGCGCGGGGGCGTCGAGGCGCTGCTGCACGATCGTGATGGTGTCGTCGCAAAACGCCCCAACCAACCAGCCCGCCGCCACCGGACCGTGCACCTCGTGCACCTCGCCGCTGCGCAAGTTCACCTCGAGCAATACCTCGCCCTTTAGGGTGCTGGAGCTCAACAGCGCGCGGGTGGCGTTGTCGTTGACCACCACAGCCCCGGTGCGTTGCGGGTCGTGGCGCACGGGCACGCGCGCGATATCGGCTACCTCGCCGCTGTCGAGCGAGATGCGGGCCACTTGGCCGGTGTCGACGTTGAGCGTCACGGCCAAGGGCACATCGCGAGCGACACCCACGACGTGAGCGGGCACGGTCGCGCCGGCCACCACGCTGATGCGGTGTGCCGCGGCCGGGGCGCTGCGCGCATCCACACGCACGCCGACGATGTGACCCGCGGCGCTTTGGGCGCTGCGCCACGCGCTGTCGGCGGTACCGGGCGCGACAGCCGTGATGACGCCGTCACGCTCGCGCCACAACGACCCCGCTTGCGCATACAGGAGCTGACCGTCGTCGAGCGTGACGCAGCGCGCGCTCGGCGACGTCGGCGTGTGCAGCTGCGCGCGGTGCACTCGCACCTGCGCACGAAGTGCCGCCTCACGCAGCGTCACCGCACGCCGCCGACCGGCGCTTCACCCAGCGGCACCACCTCGACGATTTTGCACGCCAAGCTGTCACGGATGCCCGCGCGACCGCGCCCGACATCGGGAAGGTTGAGATGGGCAGGCTCGTGCAGTCCCGGATAACCGGGGATGACGTCGTCACCGGGGGTACCGTAGTAGCTGGTCTCTTCAAGCGCGCGCCAGGACCTGTCGAAGTCGGCGGCCTTCCACACGTGGTCGGCTTGCACGGCCCAGCCATGGCGCGCCACCAAATACCGCGTGCCGTTGTCATCGAAATAGCCCTGTATGACCGCGTAGTGCGCGCGTGCGCCACCGCTGTCGCCGGGGTTGCCGTTTTGGTCGACGTCAAACGCGACGATGGCGGGATGGCCAGCGTCGAGCACCCGATACAAGTCCGCAAGCGTTGCGTCGTGGTGCGTGGTGGCGTCGTAGCCAATCGCGCGCGCGGTGGCCGCCAACTGCGCGGCCGTGAACATCTCGCCTTGCGAGGTAAAGCCCAAGTCCTGCGCGAGCGGTAACAGGCGCACGTCGGTGGTGGGCGCCAGCGTGTATTGTTTCCCTTTGCCGCGCAGGTCGACGTCGCTGACCAGCGCCGTGGCGTGGCGTGGGTCGCGCAGGTGCCAGGCGTCGAGCACCATCCCCAAGGCGTACAGGCCGCAGGTGGGTCCGACCTGCTCGCGCTGCGGCACGGCTGCGCGCTTGGCCCGCTGCACCGCGTCGGCGCGGCCCACGCGCGGTGCAGCGAGCGACACATTGCGCAGCATGCCGTCCGGGGCAGTGCAGCTTAGCGCCGGATCTGCAGCAACAGGCGCCACCGGTTGCCGCCGGGAGGAACGCGCAATCTGGCGCCAGCGGGCGGCCAAAGGGCTGAAATCAAATGGCATCACCGACAGTATCGGCATGGTGCGCGTGTAGGTGTTTCAGGCGCGATGTAGGCAGTTGGCCCATCCACCCAACGGCGGAGGAGTGGGTGTACGATCCGCACCGATACTGACAATCTAAACCGAGGAGTCAGACGTGGGCATCGATACTCGCACCGACCGGCGCACCGACGCCCAAGCAGGCCGCACGGAGCGCAAGGCGCCCGTCGTCACCACGGCCGTGACAGCCGCCGAGCCGATGGACACCACGACAGCTAAACCCACCGACGCATTTGGTGGTGCCGGCCAGCACCCGACGTTGGCGCAACCTGCGCTGCCGGTCGCTGCCGTCAAGGCACCGACGCACTATGAAGCGGCCCCGTCGCTGGACCAGGTCGCAGCCGGCGTGCAGACGCTGGAGCTTGGCCACAAGGGGCCAGCGGTGGCCATGATGCAGCAAGCGCTCAACAAGTTGGGCGCAACCCCACCGCTCGCTGTCGACGGGTTTATGGGTCCAAAAACGCTTGCGGCGCTGCAGGACTTTCAAAAAAAGACCGGCGTATCGCCCGGCGAGTCGGGTGCCGTCGGTCAAGCGACGCTCAGCGCGGTGGGCGAGCGCCTGCCGGCAGATGAGATCGATCGCATGCGCGACCGCGCCATCGCAATGTGGGCGATTTCGCAAGGCAACGTGGCCTCGGTCGGTCGCAAAAAAACCAGCGAGCAAAGCGACGCCGACATCGACCAAGCGCTCAAAGAAACCCAGTGGACCCCCGAGCAGCAAGCAAACGTCGGCAACTTCAAGGTCATGAGCCAAAGCGACTACGGCCAGCAACTCGGCAGCGGCAAATGGACCATCCGCCAAGCGGGTTGCATGATGTCGGCTTATGCGATGGCGTCGACGGGACTGACCGGTCGCGACACAAACCCAGCCGCCGCCAACGACGCCATCAAGCGCGCGGGGGGCTTTTCAGGCTCAGGGCTCATCGGGCCGACCGCGGCGCGCGCGCTTGGCATGCGCGAAGTGCAACGCACCGGCACGCACAGCACCTCGACGCAGAACATGAAAAACACCATCGACGCCGCGCTCGCCAAAGGGCAGGCGGTGGTGTTGGGCGTCGACTACAAGGCTGGCAGCAACGGCACCAGCAATGGCACTGGCGTGGACCATTGGCTGACGGTGGTGGGCAAAGATCCGCAGGGCAACTATCTGGTGCTTGACCCCGCGGGCGGCAAGCAGATCACCATGCACGCGGATGCCAACGGCATGCTGACGGGGCGCGGCTGGGCGGCGGGCAGCACGTACAAAGGCAAAGAAGCCGTCATCCTCGACAAAGCCTAACGGCCTTGACCCGTGCCTGTGGCGGGCAGCGTTGCGACGCTCACGCGGGCATCGTTGGCAAGGCGGAGTCGGGCATCGCGCTCACCATGGCATCGGACACCAAGCACAAGGCCGAGGCCGTGAGCAAGCGCGCGACCGCCGGTGCTGGGCGCGCGCAACGAACGAACGACAACGGCCGTGCCAAGCAAACGAACCACCACAGCCTCATCGCGTTGGGCTGATTGCATGCATGCTAGGGTGCGGCACCATGAGTGCGCAGTGGGAGACGTTTCGGGCCCAAAAGACCTTCGGTTCGCTCGACGGCTTGCGGGCCATCTCCATCCTTGGCGTCGTGTACCACCACTGCATGCACGGTTTTGCGCAGTTTCACGGCATGCAAGGTGCGCTCGGCGTGCCGCTGTTTTTTTCCATCAGCGGCTTTTTGATTACCACGCTGTTGTTGCGTGAACGCGACGCGCACGGCGACATTTCGCTCCGCAACTTCTACGTCAGGCGCTCGCTGCGCATCTTCCCGTTGTACTACGCCGTCATCGCTGTCTACGTCGCCGTGGTGTGGTTGGCCGAGCGCGACACCGACGACGGACGCGAATACTTCCGCAACCTGCCGTATTTTTTAAGCTACACCTCGAACTGGTTTGTGGCGTCGCAGGGCCGCGTGATTTTCCTGTTCGCGTGGTCGCTTGCGACTGAGGAACAGTTTTATTTGCTGTGGCCGTCGGTGGAGAAGCTTCACCGCTCGTTCCCTCAGCTCGATGCGCTGCTGCGCGGCCACACGCCTGCAGCGCTCGCCCTCGCGCTGGTTGCGTTGACCTCGTGGGCGGCAACGTCACCCGCGGTTTTGAGCGCGCATCCCTTGGCGCTGGCGATGCTGCAGTCGATCGCACCCGCCATCTTGTTGGGCGTTGTGTTGGCGCACGCGCTGCACGACA
>JAYTVG010000706.1:0-1296 GCA_043744135.1 Deltaproteobacteria bacterium
GCGCTCACTTCAGGGAAAATGTTTGGGATGACCTCGAGCGTGCTGGTGAACAGCAGGCCTTCCACGAGCGCATTCGAGTAGCCCAAAAACACCCGCGCGCCGATGTTGCCCTTGCTGTCTTCAAACGACACTTCGTCGCTGAGGTCGATGGCGCCATTGAGGTCGGTGTCGCCGTTAAACGGTCCGCGGTCGATGGTGTACACGGCACCGACTTCCGCAGCGAGCTGGTGCTTGGGCCAGTTGAACAAAAAGCGCCGATAGCCGGCTTGGGCCTGCGAGCGCAGCTGCAAGTTGGCGGCGCTGTCATGAAACGCCAACAACGCGCCAAACACCGAGTCGTTGTCGGTGATGAAAAAGTCGTAGCGGGCCTTGAGGTTGGCGGCGGTGTTGAGCTTGTTTTTGGGGTCAAACAGCGGCGTTTCAAAACCGTTGGACGGATCCGACTTGGGCGCCAGCGTGACGGCGTCAATCTCGTTGTCGACCGCGATGCTTGTGACGCCCAGGCCCGCATCAAAACGCAGCCCGTGGCGGTTGAAAATCTTGGCCTGGTAGTACCCACCGGCGCGGCCCGCGATGCTGTCGACGTTGCCGTTGGTGAACAATCCGCCCAGCGTGGCCTGCGCTTCTTGCACGAAGTCTGGCACCGGAGGCGCGTCTGGCGGCAGGGCAGCCGGCGGTGCTGCGGCCACCTCTTGTGGCTTGGCCTTGTCGACCTTGGTGGCGTCGGTCGGCGTTTGGGTACAAAGCAGCAGCGGAAGAGCGAGTGCAAGCATGTGTGAAGGTTCCTCTTTGTGGTGCGGCGCACGTTAGGCGCAGATCCGCAAACGCACAAGCGTGAGGGATCGCACAGGGGAGCTGGCAGGTGGGTGCCACAGCCCCCGGATCCGATCGCAACTTGTCTGCTGAGGTACCGAAAAAGGTTACATGCTAGGCGGCTTGTGGATCTAAGCGCGCCAAAGTGGATCCGACGACGATAGCAACCGCAAGCAAACCATTTTCGCGACATTTGACGCGAAAGAACCTCGGGCACATCGCCCACACTAGGAGTTACACATGTCGATGCTGCTCGACACCTTCGCCGCACTCGGCGCGCCGTATCATCTGCTGTTGGTCGGCGGCCACGAACGGCAGCGGTTGGCGGCGAACGTCACCCTGCTGCCGTACGAGCAGGACTCCGTGCGCCTCGCGCGACTGCTCGCCAGCGCCGACGCGCTCGTGCACGCGGGTGCGCACGAAACCTTCGGCATGATCGTGATCGAGGCGATGGCCTGCGGTCTGCCGGTGATCGGCATGCGC
>JAYTVG010000707.1:0-1295 GCA_043744135.1 Deltaproteobacteria bacterium
TGCGCGAGCTCAAAGCGCCCGGGCTTTTGCGTGACCGCACCCGTAAACGCGCCCTTTTCGTGCCCGAACAATTCGGCTTCGATCAGCGTCGGCGGGATGGCGGCCGCGTTGATGCGGATGAACGGTTTGTCCTTGCGCGCCGACTTGTTGTGAAGCGCCAAGGCGACGAGCTCTTTGCCGGTGCCGCTTTCTCCCGTGATCAGCACCGTCGACGGCGAGTCTGCCACCTTGGCAATAATGTCGTGTACGCGCTGCATCGGTGGCGACGTGCCGACAAGCGTGCGCTCGCTGTCGTCTGCGGTGGTGGGCTCAAAGACGTCGCGCTTTCTGTGTTCAAGCGCTTTTTTGACGGTGGCAAACAAGTCCTCGCGCTCATAGGGCTTGGTGATGAAATCAAAGGCACCTTGCTTGAGGGCCGTGACCGCCAAATCGACGGTGCCGTGCGCAGTCAACACCACGACGGGCAGGTCTTTGAAGCGTTTGGACACCTTTGCCAGCAGCTGCATGCCGTCCATGCCCGGCATCTTGAGGTCGGTGACGACGAGATGAAACGGTTCGCCGGTGTCGGGCGCTTCGGACGCCTCTAAAACCTCGAGGGCTTCTTCGGCCGATTTGACGCTCACGACGTCGTAGCCCTCTTTGCGCAGCGAGGCCGCGAGCACCTTGCGTAAAGACACTTCGTCGTCTGCGATGAGGATGCGACCCGAGGACATGCGGTCCACATACGTGGGTGCGGCTGATTGGTCGAGGTTGTTGTTAGGGCGCGCGCTTGAGGCTGTCGCTTTGGCCGCGCCCTGGTGCGCGTTCGTCCTTCTTTTTTGCGACGATCGCAGGCAAGCGAATGACGAACGTCGTTCCTTGACCCTCGACGCTGCGCACCTCAAGATTACCGCCATGATACTGCACGATGCGCTGACACAGCGCTAACCCGAGCCCAGTACCGCGCGACTTGGTCGTGAAAAACGGGATGAAGATCTGATCGAGCACTGGCGCGGCGATGCCCGGACCTTCATCGGTGACACGCACTTCAACGAACGACTTGGCATCTTTGAGCGAGGACAACGCTGGGTCGTTTGCTTGCGTGGTGCGTCGCGTCGACAGCGTGATGCGGCCATGTCGCTTCATGGCGTCAGCGGCGTTCAGGATCAAGTTGATGAGGACTTGTTGCAGCCGTTCGGCGTCGCCACTGATGTCAGGCAAGTCCTCTTGCAGATCGAGCAGCATGCTGACGTCGGCCAGGTCGTGCATCATCAACTGCGTCGTGCGGCGCACCGCGTCGTTCACCGACAACGCCA
>JAYTVG010000708.1:0-14809 GCA_043744135.1 Deltaproteobacteria bacterium
AGGATTGCAACAAATGCCACCACGGCGGCTCTGACGCGTTGCTTGGCGTCGAGGCTTTGACTTTGGCGTCGCCCTCAGCGCAAGGCGACACGCTGGAAAAACTCGTCGCCGACGACAAACTCAGCTACCCGCCGCTGCACACCACGGTTCAGCTGCCCAACGACGACACCGGCAATGCCGCTGACGCCATGGGCTGGCTCCACGTCAACTGCGGCATGACGTGCCACTCCGCCAGAGGCATCGGTGAAGAAACCAACTTGGTGTTGCGGTTGCGGGCGTCAGAACTGTGGCCCAACGGACCCGACGGTGAAACGCCGGACATCGCGGCACGCAGCACCGACATCTGGAACGCAACGTTTCTCAAAGATCCCACCACCGCCTCCGTGGCACAGCACTTTCCCGGCGCGCACAGAATCACACCCGGCAACCACGAACAGAGCTTGTTGTGGTTGGTGGCGCACCGGCGCGGGCAGTACCAAATGCCGCCCCTGGTGTCGCACGCCATCGACGAAGACGGCACCGCACAACTGGCCACATGGATCGACGCGATACCTGCGGACACGCCACCGTGAGCGCTAACACGTGATCGTTCGCGGTCGTGCGGGACGACAAAGCGCCTCTTGGTGCCGTCCGCTCCCCGCGCACCGCTGCGGCATTGACGTATGGCCACGGTTGAAAAACCATCACGCGCGTCTCACCTGAGGAGTGTTCATGCCCCGCCACCGTGTCATCGCCGCGTTCGTGTTGGCCGTGTGTACCAGCTGCACGACCACGCCACCGATCGCTTGTGAAAACGACACCGAGTGCGCCACCGACGAGATCTGCGAAGCCAACGCTTGCGTCGCTGGCGAGGGCGAGGGCGAGGGCGAGGGCGAGGGCATCCGCGTGCCGAGCTCAGCGCAGGTAACGGCGTTTTGCGACCATTTTAACGCCTGTAACGTGGACAACGGCGGGCAAGCGGACCCGGGCTGTGCTGCAACCGGCAACGCCGAGATCGATAGCACGCGCACCGATCCCACCTGCGCGCCGTATTTGTCCGCCCTGCTCGACGTGCTGCTGTGCTTCACCGACGCGACGTGCGCGCAGCTCACGTCGGACCCGCCCGCCTGTAGCGCCCAAGTCCAAAGCGTGGAAAATGCGCAAACCAGCTGTCAAGCGCTGGCGCAACCGCCGCCGGATATTGATGCCGGTCCGCGCCCGTGAAGTTCAATTGTTCACCCCCCCAAGGTCGGTGAATTACTTTGTTCACCTCCCAAGGTCGGTGAATTACTTTGTTCACCTCCCAAGGTCGGTGACTTACTTTGTTCACCTCCCAAGGTCGGTGAATTACTTTGTTCACCTCCCAAGGTCGGTGAATTGCCCCTTGCGGTTGCGTAACGGTGCGGCAGTCTCTGCAGACTCAAACCCCATTGGAGAAATTCATGCGCATCACGAGACAAACCCTGCTCACCTCCTTGACCGTTGCTTTGGGCGCGGTAGCGCTCATGGGTGCGCCTTGCGCCCCAGCGCCCGAGTGCAGCAGCGCCAGCGACTGCGCGAGCGACGAAGAATGTAACGACGGCTCCTGCGACGCTGTGCGCGGCGGTGAGGGTGAGGGTGAGGGTGAGGGTGAGGGCGAAGGCGAGGGCGAGGGCGAGGGCGACGCAACGGCCTCGGCATACTGCGCCAAAAACGAGGAATGCGGCGCTCCCGCAGATCCACAGTGTGCCGCCGGTGTGCAGGCTCTGTTCGATACCGGCGCCACCGATCCGACCTGCACGGCCTACAGCGCCGCTGGCCACGACGTGGCGAACTGTGTCGTGCAAGCGCAATGTAGCGCGCTGACAGCCGGCACGGCGTGCACAACGGAGTTCGCTGATTTGAATACTGCGGCGACAACGTGCGAAACGGCAAACCAACCGGTCGCGTGCGACCCGACCTTTCTTGGTGCCGGCGACGGTTGCGATTGCGGATGCGATGCACACGACACCGATTGCGACGCAGTCGGTGTCGGTGGTGGCTGTGATGCCGCAGGTTGCGTCGCGCAGTGCCCCGCCAACGGCCAACTCGACCCTGCGAGCGCCGAAGGCTGTGCATATTGCTACCCCGCGCCGTAACTGGGCGACGCAAAAAAAGCACACCAAAAAGCGACCCGCCAGGGTCGCTTTTTTTCCGCTCCAGCGTCGTCGGTAGCTACCTCTTCGCTTCTTTGGCCCAGGCGTCTTTCAAACCCACCACGCGGTTAAACACCGGTGCGCCCGGGGTTGAGTCCAGCGGGTCCGCGTAAAAATAGCCCGTGCGCTCAAACTGAAAGTGCGTGCCTGCAGCAGCCGCCACCAACAGCGGCTCTGCTTTGGCGTCCGTCACCACGCGCAAGCTGTGCGGGTTCATCTCGCTGACAAACGCCTCGCCCGGTTCCGCGACGGCAAACAAGCGATCGTACAAGCGCACCGTCACGTCTTTGCCGTGGCTCGCACTCACCCAGTGCAGCGTGCCTTTGACCTTGCGGCCATCGGGGGAATCGCCGCCTTTGGTTGCGGGATCGTAGCGGCAGATGAGCTCCATCACGTTGCCGTCTGCGTCCTTTTTGACCTCGGTGCAGGTGATGAAGTACGCGCTGCGCAAGCGCACCTCTTTGCCGGGCGCTAGCCGAAAGAACCCTTTCGACGGCACCTCCATAAAGTCGTCACGCTCAAGGTAGATCTCGCGGCCAAACGGCACCTGGCGCGACCCAAGCTCGGGTTTGAGCGGATGGTTTGGCACTTCGAGCATCTCGACGGCGCCCGCAGGATAGTTTTCAATGGTCACCTTGAGCGGCTGCAGCACACACATGGCGCGCGGCGCGCTCAAGTTGAGGTCTTCGCGCACGCAATGCTCAAGCACGCCCATGTCGATCCAAGCGTCGTTTTTTGCGACCCCAACGGTGGTGGCGAAGTGGCGCATGCTGTGCGGCGTATAACCGCGACGGCGCATGCCGGCGATGGTGAGCATGCGCGGATCGTCCCAGCCGTCGACGTGCTTGTCCTTCACCAACTGCAACAGCTTGCGCTTGGACATCACCGTGTAGTTGAGCTTGAGGCGCGCAAATTCGATCTGCTGTGGGTGCCCCGCTGGTCGCGCCACCGCTGCGCCCGCAGGAAGCTGTTGCAACTGCTCAAGCACCCAATCGTACAGCGCGCGATGCGCCTCAAACTCCAGCGTGCAGATGGAGTGGGTGATGTTTTCGATCGCGTCCGATATGCAGTGCGCATAATCATACAGTGGATAAATGCACCACGCATTTTTCGTACGGTGGTGGTTCGCGTGGCGAATGCGATAGATCGGCGGGTCGCGCAGGTTGGGATTGCCCGACGCCATGTCGATCTTCAGCCGCAATGTATGCTCGCCGTCTTTGAACTTACCCGCGCGCATCTCGCGAAACATCGCGAGGTTTTCGTCGACACTGCGGGTACGGTACGGGCTATCTTTGCCGGCGGTGTGAAAGTCGCCGCGGTATTGCGAAGTCTCCGCCGCCGTCAAACTACAGACGTACGCTTTGCCCATCTTGACGAGCTCTTCCGCGTACAAATAGAATTTTTCAAAGTAGTCGCTCGCGTAATAAAGGTGCTCGCCCCAGTCAAATCCGAGCCATTTAATATCACTGAGGATGTTGTCGACATACTCGACCTCTTCGGTGAGCGGGTTGGTGTCGTCAAAGCGCATATGCGTCCGCCCGGCGTATTTGAGGCCGAGCCCGAAGTTCAGACAGATCGACTTGACGTGGCCGATGTGCAGGTAGCCGTTGGGCTCAGGCGGGAAGCGCGTCACGACGCGGCCCTGGTGTTTGCCGCTGGCGTTGTCGGCGTCGATGATGCTCTCGATGAAGTTGGGGCCCTGCGCGTGGGTCAAACCGTGAGCCGTGGGTGAAGCGAGGTCGGGAGCGTTTGCCATGCGAATGCATGGCGAATTGCCGCGCAAAAGAAAACACGTCCGGCGACGTCATCGCGGTCACAAGCGCCGCTTGAGCGCCGCGAGCGCCAGCTGGGCCGCTGCACCCGCGCTCAACAGCGGCAACAAAACATCACATGCGTGTGCCTCAACAAACGCCTGACCCACCTAATTCATCGGAACAGCGCTACACCCTGCTGATGCATGCGCGCATCTCCAAAAAAACACCATTGTTGTATTCCCAAGGTGCCGACAACGTGCGCGACCGCCCGCACTATGTGCGCGCAGGCTCGGGGCTGGCGTGGGTGCAAAGTGATAAAGGTGCGCGCTTAGCGGTGTGCCAAGACGACGCCGCGTTTGTGGCGTTGGTCGATCCGCGTACCCGGCGTGTCGACGCCATCACGCTGCCAGCTGGCAAAGGTGGCGCACGCCAGTTTGACAGCGCGCGCAACAACAAGATGGACAAGTTCGACCTCGAAAGCGCTTGTGTGCTGCCGACCGCTGGCGGCGATCGATTGTTTTTGTTTGGCTCGGGCTCCGCAGCCGTTCGTGAAGTGGCGCTCGAGCTCAACGTCGACACGCACGCGGTGACCGTGCACTCCACCAGCGTGTTGTGTGCGGCGCTACGGGCGGCGCTGCCGGCCGGTACGGAGCTCAATATCGAAGGCACGTGCATGCAGGGCGACACCCTGGTGTTGTTGCAGCGCGGCAACGGCAAAGGCGCCGTCGACGCGGTGTGCCGCTCCAGGTGGCCCGAAGTGTTGCGTAGTTTTCAAGACGGCACACCGCCAGCAGTGCGCGTGACGCGCGCGCGCCTGGGCACCATCGCAGGCGTGCAACTGACGTTCACTGACGCGTGTGCACAGGGACCAAACGTGCTGTTTTTGGCGGCGGCGGAAAAGAGCCCTAACGCGATTGACGACGGTGAGGTGGTCGGTTGTGCGATCGGCATCTGGCGTAGCGACGACACCTTCACGGTCACGCCGCTGCTCGACGAAGACGGCGAGCCGTATATGGGCAAGCCCGAGGGCCTGTGCGTCGTCAACGATCGCACGTGGGTGGTGACCGACGCTGACAACGCCACGCAGCCAAGCTTGCTGCTCGACGTCACGTTGGTGCTTGATTAGCGTCGCACTCGATCGCGCTGGCTCAGTCCCGCGTGCGGTACGCCACGGATCGGCCGCGAGCTCAAACGCGCTTTTTGAGGGAAGCGAGCTCGTCTTCGAGCTTTTGCGCGGCGCTGGCTTGATGCGCTGCTGCCTGCGCAGCCGTTTGCGCCTCCTGCTCAGCGCGCTGACCCGCGAGCAATTGGTCCGTGGCTGCGGTCTTTATCGCCAGCACTTTGGGCTTGAGCACCACGTAGCCCGCGGTCGCAATGCCACCGAGCACCACCGCGCCGATCGCAAAGGCCCACAACTTCGCCACCAACGCCATCAGTGCGATGCCGAGCACGCCGATGCCGACCACGGTGCCCAGCAGCTTGAGCTTGCCAGAGGTGGGCGCCTGCTGGATGCGGGCCTGTGCTTGTAGGGCCGAGTCTTTGATCGCTGCTTTGGCCAGCTGCACGGCGGCGTCTGATTGCGTCATGCGCCGAGCATAGCGCTCGACCTGGTGCGTGTCTGCACCCGCGATCGTCGTCGTCGTCGTGGTATCGACGGCAACGAGACGCGGCGCCTACGGCACTAAGTCGATGTAAAACAGCGCGCCGCTGCGACGGTCCGCCATCACGACGCGGCCGTTGAGCGTCGACATCAACCCGCCGCGGCTGGGTGCGCGGATGCCGGCTGCGGCCGTGAAGTCGACGTAGAGGTATTGCGTGCGCGCTTGGGCCGGAAATACGAACAGCTGCGTGTCACGCGCCAAAAAAAGCGTGCCCCGCGCGTCGAGCGCAAAGCCGCTCGCGAACGTGCCACCAAAGCCAATGTCGTCAGCGGCGACGGTGTTGCCGACGGCTGCGTCGACATCGGCCACCCAGGTGTTGCCGTCCGCGTCGATGACCGCGACCCACGGTGCACACGCCGCCAGCGCACGCACGGGGCCAGGCGCAGGGCCTGTGATGGTCGTGAGCAGGCCAGGACCTTGCACGCGAATGTCGTCGCCCGCGATCACCAGCGTGTCGTCGTCAAAGCGGGCGAGGGCCGTCGGCTGTGCGTCAAATGAAAACCCCGGCACCGCGGCGCGCGCGGCCGTCGGATGTTGCGCATCGCTCGCGTCCAGGCTGACGACATCTTGACCAAGGGTATCAGTGCGCGAGATGGCGAGCGCCGCATCCGACGTCATCGCGACCGGGCCGAGCGCCAGCTGGGGCGCATCTTCGCTGCCCAGCACCCGCGTCACCACGCCGCCGGCGACGTCGATCAAGCGCAGCATGCCGCGATCGACGGCAACGCAGCGCGAGGTGGCGCACGCGAGCTGCGTCGGGGCCGACAAGCGCGCGCGCACAAGCGCCCCATCTTCGAGATACAATTCCGACCCGGCGACCGTGCGGATGTTGGTGAGCGCGGCGTTGACCGCGCGGATCTCGGTGCTGGTGGCGACGAAGAGTTCCCCATCGATAGCGACCAGGCCCTCGATGCGACCGACGCGCGCTTGGGCGAGCGCGCCATTTTGGTAGCCGGCAGTGCTGATGGTCGCGACCGCGGTTGCGTTGCCCTCGTCAAACACCTGAAGATTGGTGGTGATCGACGAAGCGTCCGCAGCCGCAACGCGGCTTGGGCTCACGGCCACCAAAAAGCGCGAGCCCGCGCCCGCCAACACCGTGCCGGTGACGTCGCTGGCCACGGCGCGCCCGGTGTTGTTGGTGGCGCTGACGCGCAGCAGACCGTTTGCGACCGTGAGATCCTCCACCGCCCCGATTGAGCTCGCAAACAACGGCGCGCGCGCGCTGCCGTCCAAGCCCACGCGCAGCACCCCTGCGCTCGCTTGCGTCGCGTACACGAGGCTGTCGCCCAGCACCGCGAGCGCCCGCGCGTCGGAGCTAAAAAACACGCTATCGCTCTGGCTGCTCGCGTCCCAGCGACACACGCGGCCGTCGAAGGTGGAAAAATACACGTCGCCATTGGGCGCGGCCGCGATGTCGCGCGCGTACCCACTGTCTGAGCGTGGCGGCGCACACGCGCTCAGCTGCGCAAATGAAAACACCGAGCGCATCGCGCCGGTGGCCGCAGCAAGCGCGTACACGCCGGTGGTGAGCGTGGAGAAGTACAGCTCCGTGTCGGTCTGCGAAGTGCTCGTGATGCCCAGCTGAGTGACGTCAACGCCGCGTGCGGCCGCGCGGTTGCCCGCCAACAACAGGTCAGCGGCGCCAGTAGCGACGTCGATCGTCCACACGCGGTCAGCGCCGACGTCTGCCACCGCGAGGATGCCTGTGTCCGCCGCGAAGCTCATTTGGCCGACGTCAGCCAGCGCCATGGTGGTGGCGTCGTCATAGTGCGTCGCCGCCCCCGGGATGTTGGTGCCGTTGCCGGCGATGAGCGCAACGCTAGCGGCATCTTGCACGTGCCATATCTGCGCCAGGCTACCGTCTGACACACGCGCGCCGTTGCCGACGAACACACCCGCAGCACCGTCGGTCGTCACACTGCGCGGGTTGTGGATCTCACACACCACGCTGCCGCCACTGCACGCCGACGAACCGACGCGAAACACGTCGACAACAGCGCCGTCGACCGTCATGCGCACCAAACCGGTGGCGCTCGCTATCCATAAATACGCGCCGCTGCGGGCCACGCCGAGCACCTCACCCAGTGCGGTGCGTTGCGCCAGCGTGCCGGTGCTCGGCTGGGTGGACAAAAAGCCCGCGACCACATCAGCGCGGTCTTGCGATGGATCGACGCGCAACACGCGATGGTCGTTGCCGCACGCCACCAGCAGCGTGCCGTCGTCGTCAACGGTGATCGCGCGCAGGTCTAGCCCCATGGCCGTCGCGGGGGCGGTGAGGCGGAAGTCGGCATCGGGATCGGCGGCACCGGGTAGATCTTCGGTGCGCGCGCCAAACAAGCGCACGGGCTCGTTTTGATCGAACCGAAACGCCGCGCGGTCCGCGCCAGTGTCGATGACCGCGTACACAGAGCTGTCGTCGCGCGCCAGCGACAACACCTTCACCGGCCCCGGGCCGCGAACGCCGTCGCGAAAAATCGGTAGCTCCACGGCGGCCCGCGTCCACGTCTGAGCGTCATCTGCCGCAGCACCCAACAGCAAGCGCGAACCGCTGGCGACCAACAAGCCCCGAGGGGTCGACAACACCGCTGCGATAAACTCGGCGCCCACGTCGGCGCGGGGCGTGATGCCCATCAGCGCCGTGAACTCGAGGTGCGGCTCGCCTTCACCTTCACCTTCACCTTCACCTTCGCCTTCGCCTTCGCCTTCACCTTCTCCTTCGCCTTCACCCTCGCCCTCGCCGCCCTCGACCGCGCGCTGCCGGCAGCTGCCGGTGTCACTTTTGATGACGCAAGTTTTGGTGGAGGCGCAGTCCGCGTTTGACGCGCACGTCGCTTGTGGGCAGCCGACGGCGACACCCATTCCCAGCACCGCCACCGCGAGTCCTAACAAGCGACGCAACACAACCATGCCGCCAGCTTAGCAGGAACGTCGGCCGCACTCGACGCCACGCACTCGGTTTGCCAGTCTGCGCTCGGCGTGAGCGGGCAGGAGGTCACGGTGTTGTTCGCGTGGATGTTCGCCGTGGTCGCTGCTTGGCCGGCGCATCCCGTCGGTGCGCCCGCTTCAGCGTATCTGTGGCAGCGCGACAACATCACCCAAGCTGTCGTCGACAGCGACCGGCCGCTGCACGTGTTGGTGATCGACGCCAGCCCTGCCACGGCAGTCGTGTGGGAGCGCGCGTTGGGCCAGCTGCGTGCCAGCCGCTATCCCATGGTGTTGGTGGCGCGCGTGTCGCGCCTCGACATCGACGTCGTCACGCGTTTGCTGGCACACGCGCAGCAGGCGGCGTCAGCAGGCGTTAGCGTGGCCGGCGTCGCGTTAGACTACGACTGTGCTGTCTCGCAGCTGCCCGCGTACGCGCGCTTTTTGCAGGCGCTGCGGTTGCGCACCGCGTGGCCGCTGGAAATCACCGCGCTGCCCGCGTGGCTTCAAGCGCCCGCGCACGCCGCGGTGTTTGCCGCCGCCGACAACGTGGTGCTGCAGCTGCACGCGGTGGCGGCACCGGCGCTGTTTGACGTCGACGCTGCCGGCCGCGCGGTGGCGACGTTTCGCGCAGACCGCAGCAGCGCACACGGGCAGTTGGCGCTGCCGAGCTACGCCGTCACGCTCAACGACGGCAGGCAGCTGCACGCGGACCCCGCCCAGCTCGCGCAGTTCATTGTGCGCGCGGGCTTGACCGCTGCTGACATCGTGTGGTTTCGCTTGCCGTCGACGATCGATGACCCAAGCGCGTGGGGCAGCCAGACGCTGTCACGGGTGAGCGCTGGCACGGTGGAGGCAGGCGTTGTCACGGCCCGCGTGACGCCCAACGCCGACGGCTCCGTCGACGTCCACGTCCATAACCGCAGCGACGTGGACGTGGCGCTGCCCGCGGTCCGCGTGGCGGCCGCGGTGTTTGACGCGTTCGCGGCGTTCACGGTGCGCGGCGACAGCCTCGTGCCGGTGCAAGCGCGCTTCTTGCGTCCCGGCGCCGACGTGGTGGCGGGCTGGGCGCGCACGGACGGGTCACAACAGGTCGTCGTTAGCGTCGAGCGCGCACCATGATCACCGCGTCGCACGTGTTGCTGTGCGCGCTGGTGGTTGGCTGCGCACCGCGCGCGCTGGCGTGCGGGCCCGACTTCGCGCCTACGCTGCTGGCCGATCGCGCAGCGACGTTGTCGCAGCTGCCCGACGGCACGTTTGCGCTGCAGATGCAGCAGCTGCTCGATGGCATCTTGGCACCCGACACCCACGCCGTGGTGGTGGTGGGCGAGCCGCCCGGTGCGCGCGCATCAGGCGGCGCACAGGAGCGCGCGCTGTACGAGGCGGGGGCGCAGGCGTTTCATGCGGCTGACCACGACGCCGCACGCGCTGCGTTTGAGGCAGTGCTGGCGCTGCCGCCGGAGCAGCGCCAGCAGCGCTCGACGTGGGCAGCGTGGATGCTGGCGCGCTTAAGCTGGGAGATGCAGCCGCAAGGGCGCGCGGAGAAGTTGGCGCGGTTGCAGCAAGTGCGCGACCTCGCTGCCGACGGCTACGTCGACGCGTTGGGCTTAGCTGCCGAGACGTTTGTGGTGGAGGCGGGGCTGGCTGTGACGCTGGAGGCGCGTGTGATAGCGACCGCGCGGCGCTTGCGGGCAGGGGACCCGCACGCCGCGGTGGATTTGAAGGTGCTGGCGCGCGACCACCTCGACGAAGCGCGCGCCGAGATGCGCGGCGGTGCCTTTGCCCCGGTGACGGCGCGGCTGTTGGCGGCACGGGCCTGGACGCTTGGCGCGCCGCCCGCGCTGCTTGACGCGCTGGCGGCGCAACCCGTGCGCGCGGGCGCTTGGACCGATCGGATCGCCGCAGCGCTGTACCGCAGCAATCGTATCGACGACGCCATCGCGCTCAAAGCCCACAGCAGCGCAGACACGCCGCTGTGGTGGTGGATCGACGCCAAGCTCGCGCTGCGCCGCGGTGACGTCGACGGCGCGCGCCGACACCTCGCCGCAGCCAGCCGCGCTTTTGCGACCGCGCTGCCGACTGACGGCGTGCTGGCAGCACGGGTGCATGGTGAGCAGGCTGCCCTCGCGCTCAGCCAAACCGACTACGTGTTTGCGCTCGGCATGTTCCTCAAGGACGCGGCGTGGTGGCAAGATGCCGCGTGGGTGGCGGAGCGGGTGTTGACGCTAGCCGCGCTGCAGGCCTTTGTCGACGCGCCACCCGCGGACATCCTCACCGCCAACCGCCTGCAGTTGCGCGCGCTGTTGGCACGACGGCTCGCGCGAGCGGCGCGCTACCAAGACGCCGTGCGCTACACCGATGATGCCGCGGGGCGTGAACTGCTGCGAGCGCTCGACAGGTTTGCGCAGCAGACGCGTAGCCCGCGCGCCACCGCCATCGACGTCGCGCAGGCCCAATACCACGCCGCGCGCATCATCCGGCGCTTTGGCATGCAGCTGTTGGGCACGCAAGGCGCGCCCGATTGGGCCATGTTTGACGGCGAGTACTCGCTCAGCGACGCCTCCCTGCCACAACTGCCGCCGTCGCCGTGGATTTCGGCTGACGAGCGCGCGCGCGCGGATGCATCGTGCGCAACACCCGGGCTGCGCTTTCACTATCGAGCGCAGTCGATGCTGCTGCTTGAGGCGGCATCGGCACGCGTGCCGGCCCGCAGCCAAGCCTACGCGGCGCTGTTGTGCCAAGCCTCCAAGGATGGCCGCGACGACGCCGCGGATCTGCAGCGCATCTCGCAGCACTACTTTGCGTATGGCGCGCAAGTTGACTTTGTCGACGCGTTTGGCTTTTCACCGCGGCCGTGTCCGGCGCCGCAATTCGACCGCGCGCGCGCCATGGCTGCGACGGCGTTCGCGCGCGCACACGCAGCGACCGTCGGGCACGCGCGTGGACCGCTGGGAGCGTTTTTGGCCGCGTTGGGGTTTGCTCAAGCGTTGGCGGTGTGCCGCGCGCGGCGTCGGGCGGCGCAAGCTCGGTGACTCCACCGAACGTTGACACGTGGCTGTGCCCGCGTCGGCGCTAGCGGTCGTTGAGATCCACGAACCTTTTGACGTCGCCGTCGGCGGGCACATCGACGACAAAGGTTTTACTCAAGCTGTACACCGGGTTTGTCAGCGTGACGTGGTGGCGTCCGGCAGCGATGCGGTAGCGCAGCATGGGGGTTTCAGGATCCACCACAGCGCCATCGATCGCCACCGATGCCCACGGCTCGGACTGCACCGACAACTTGCCAAAGCCCACCGGCATGTCGGCGGCCTTTTTTTTGCGGGGGTTGGTCGCCAGCGCGACGGTGAGCACCGGCGGCGCGCTGGCAGCGACCACAGGGCCTGGCTGCGGCTCGCCCACGGTCGCGTCCAACGGCGCGTCCAACGGCGCGTCCAACGGCGCATCCGTGGGCGTTGGCGTCGGCGCGACCGGTGATTGGGCCGGCGCCGTGGCCACAACGACACGATCCACGCCGCTGTCGCGTCGCGCCGCGAAACCCACCACCACCGCGATGCCCAGCACGCCCGCCACCAACAGCGGCACCCGGCGCCGACCCGCCGAGCGCACGACCTGCGCGCTGCCCAGGTCTTGGCCCACCACGCGCTGGGTGCGCCTGCGCGCATCGACCTCGCGCACGACCGCGTCGCGTTTGGGGACAACGCGTGCCCAGCGTGCAGCGTGTCGCGCCAACCCTTCGTCGAGCCCGAGCTCAAGCACCAGCTCCGCCAGCACGTCGACGACGTCTTGCGCGTCGGCTGGCCGGTCCGCGGGCTCTTTGCACAACACGCGCGCCACCAGCGCATCGAGCACGTCGGGCACGTCGCTGCGCAACGACGACAGCAGCGGCGCAGGATGCGTGCGCACCGCGTGCACGACGTCAGCGTCGGTGGGACCGTCAAACAACCGTTGCCCCGCGAGCGCCTCCCACAACACCACGCCGAGCGAGAACAAGTCCGTGCGCGCGTCGACCTTGCTGCCGCGCGTCTGCTCGGGCGCCATGTATGCGAACTTGCCCTTCATTTCGCCCGCGACCGTGTGCTCGCTTTTGAGTGAGGAACTGGCGACGCCAAAATCGGCGAGCTTCACGCTGCCGTCGCTGGCGACCAAAATGTTCCCGGGTGAAATATCGCGGTGCACGATGTGCAACGGCGCGCCTGCTTGATCGACGGCGTGGTGCGCGCACACCAGCGCTTTGGCGACCGGCAGGGCAAACGCGATTGCCGCGGCGGTGTCGACGGGACGGCCTTCGCTCGCGGCGTGCTCTAAGATGCGCGAAAGGTCCGCGCCGTCGACGTGTTCGAACACCAAAAACGGACCAGCTTCGTCTTGGCCGCGCTCGATCAGCCGCACCACGTGCGGGTGGTTGAGCGCGGCGTGCACGGCACCTTCGTCATCAAACAAGCGCAAAAAGCCCGCGTCGAAGCAATATGGCGCCCGCACGCGTTTGACGACCACCACCACGCCGTCGTCGCCGACGGCTTGCGCGATGGTTGCCATCCCCCCTTCAGCCAACAGGCCGAGCTCGCGGTAGCGCATGGCAGCAGTATGGCGAAGTTCCCGATCGAATTCACCGGCCTTGGCTGTGAAACGCACAATTGTGATGTGCAGGTCCCACAGTCGAAGAATTCACCGACCTTGGGCGGCGTTGAGTCCCGCTCAAACGGTTTGCGCGAAACGCGTTAGCATCACGCCATGTCCGCATCCGACATGGTCGGCGCTTATCGCTTGCTGTCACGGGTGGCCCGTGGCGGCATGGCGGAAGTGTGGCGCGCGCGTGCTCCCGACGGACGCGAGGTGTGTCTCAAACGGCTCGATCCTTCGCTCAAAAACGACGTCGACTTCATCGAGATGTTCAAAGACGAAGCAAGCTTGGTGCTCGACTTCGATCACCCCAACATCGTCAAAATGTACGAGCTCATCGACGATGGTGACGAGCTGGCGATGGTGCTTGAGTTTGTCGATGGACCGAGCCTCGCGCGTGTGCGCAGCGCGCTTGAAACGACGGTGTTGGCTGACGTGCGCGAGGGCTTTGGCGTCCAAGAGGCACTGCAGATCGGCATCTATTTGTGCCGCGCACTGCACCACGCGCATACGCGCACGCGCTATGGCGAGCCCTTGCGCATCGTGCACCGCGACGTCAGCCCGCAAAACGTGCTGTTGTGTAGCGCCGACGACCCCCAGCGCAGCGTGCGCTTGGTCGACTTCGGCATCGCCAAAGCCACCCAACGCCTCACCCACACCCGCTCGGGCGCGCTCAAAGGCAAGTGCAGCTACATGGCGCCAGAACAAGTGCGCGGCGAGAGCGTCGACCACCGCGCCGACCAATTCGCCACCGGCATCTTGCTGTGGGAGATGCTCACCGGTCGGCGGCTGTTTGGCGGTCGCAACGAGGTGCTGATCTTACAGCAAGTCGCGCGCAGCGACGCGGTGCCGCCCTCCAGCGTCAAAGCAACCATCCCCAAAGCCGTCGACCGCGTCGTGCTGCGCGCCTTAGGCTGGCACCCTGATGAACGCTACGCTGACATGGCGGACCTCGAGCGCGCCCTGCAAACCGCCCTCGACGGTATCGCTGGCGAACGCGGGCGCAGCGTCGACCTCGAGCCGCTGGTTGCGCGCACCAATGCCGCTGTCGCCCAACAGCTCGCCGATGGAGCTGTCGCGGCGGAAAATGGCGCCGCACAAACCCGCGTGATGGCGCTCGCCTCCACCAAAGAACGCGACGACGGCAGCGACGACGACGACGACGACAGCCCGTTGGTGGTCACCGATCCGCTTGCACACCCCCAGCACACGGGACAGTTCTTTGAAGCGCCGTCGCTCAAGCGCGCGTCGCGCCGCGTGGTTGGCGTAGGTGCTGTGCTGTTGGCGGCGGCGGTTGGCGTCGCAATAGTACCACTGCCCAAGCGTGCGACACCAAGCGCCGTTGTCGTCGTCACTCAGCTGGCGGACACGCCGGCCCCAGTGACGGTGCTTGACACCCTCGACGCCACTTTACGTGCGCTGCCCAGCCACCCGTGCCGCACCGAGCTGCTGGAAGATCTGCTCGACTACCACGCGCTCAGCGTTGACGCGCAACAACAACTCGAGCGCAGCGTCGCTCAGTGCAAAGTCGACGTGCTGCGTGCGCCTAGCTTGCGCGCGCGCGCGATCTTGACGCCGCCCGCGTGGCCCAAACGCAAAGCCCACACCGGCGCGGTGTTGCAACAACACGTCGCTGAGCTGCTCAGGCGTGGCAATCAGGCGATGGTGCTTGGCGACTACGAAGCCGCCAAGCGGCACT
>JAYTVG010000709.1:0-4108 GCA_043744135.1 Deltaproteobacteria bacterium
CGCACGCACTCGGAACCAAAGTGCGTCTGCGCTTTTCATTGCCGGGGTCGACGGTTGTGCTGGAGGCGGCGGGCGAGATCGTCAACACGCCGACGGTGAAAGACGGCCTCGGCATGGGATTGCGCTTTACCGAGATCTCGCCATCAGCGCTCGCGGGTCTAGAAGGCTTTTTGGAAGACCAAGGCGAAATCACCAACTTCTGAGCTGGGCGCGCAGTGGGCGTTGCCAGCAGCGTCACGTTCGCTATGACGACGTTGTGCAAGCCGCATTGACTAAAAAGCCAAAACTATTTTTTGGCGTGAATTCTGAAGGCATGGGCCACGCGACGCGCTGTTTGCCGCTCATCGAGCGCCTCAATCGAGATTTTGAAGTGCACGTGTTTTGCGGCGGCCGCGTGCGTGAATACCTCGGTGCGCGCGTTCCCAACGTGTGGGATCATTTCTTCATCCCGCTGATTTACAAAGAAAACCGCATGGATGTGGGCGCGACCTTTCGTGCCGCCTTCGCGCGCGCGCCCAGCTGTTTTGCGTGCGGCTTCAAATTGATGTGGCGCGTGATGCGCGAACGGCCGGTGGCGCTTATCACCGACTACGAATTTCTCACGACGTGGGCAGGGTTTTTGACTGGGCAAAAGGTCATCTGCGTCGACAACAACCACCTCATCGTTTACGGACAGCTACCCGCGCCCAAAGACGCAAAAGACGCGAAAGAAAAGCGCACCGTCGTCAACGCCACGCAATGGAACGTTCCCTTCGCGGACCTCACGTTGCTGTCGGCGTTTTGGCAGCCTGGCTTGATGCCGCACGTGGACGCAAGCCGCGTGCGGTTCGCGCCCTGCGCGGTGCGCGACAGCGTGCTAAAGCGCCGTCTGACGGTGTCGACAGATGGGCCAGTGCTCGTGTACCAAACGTCGTCAACCAACACGCGCCTGCCCGACGTGCTGACACGCGCGGTGGCGCTGTCGAATCTGTCATTTGCCGTGTATGGGTCCGGGCAGGCGCCGCACGAGGCTGCGCAGGGACGCATCAGCTACCGCGCGTTTTCGGAACAGGGTTTTTTGGATGCGCTGCAAGCAGCACCCTTCGTCGTGCTCAACGGCGGCCATTCCACCATCGTTGAGGCGCTCACGCTCGGCAAGCCGGTGCTCGCTGAGCCGGTGCTGCTGCAATACGAGCAGCGCGCAAACGCGCTCGGGCTTGAGGCGCTCGGTGTCGGCCGCGGCGTCGACGTCATGACCGCGGAGGACCTCGTCAGCTTCGCAGCGGACGCGCCGGCCCTGCGCGCGCGCGCAGCGCTGCTCGACGTGGTCAACAACGACGCACTCGCAGCCGAAGTGTGCGCCGCCATCACCGAACTGACCGGTCTGTCGGCGCATGGTGCCCAAGCGCACGTACCGCGTGCGCTCAGCAGTCAACGATAACGATGTGACGCACCAACGTTTCGAGCCGCACCATGAGCTCACAAGGACCTCGTGACCACCACTGAACCCGCCATCCCTTCAAACGTGCCTCGCGCGCTGCCATGGTTGCTGCTCGCGGTGCTCAGCGGCGTGCTCACGGGGTTTTCGCAACCCATCGTCGTTGAGTCCATCACCGGCCGCGTGCCGCTCGATCCGTCGGGCTGGACGGGGCTGCTCGCATTGTTTGGCTTCGTGCCGGCGCTGGTAGCCATCGACGGCGCGGGCCCCAAGCGCGCATACGCAGTCGGGTTTGTCACGTGCCTGGTGTCATTTTCCATCGTGATTCACTGGATCGTGACGACGGTGCACGTCTACGGCGGTCTGCCGTTGCTGGTTGCGCTCGCGACGCTGTTGTTGCTGACGTCGGCGCTCGCGGCGTATGTCGCAGCTGCGTTTGCGGTCTCGCGTGTGGTCGCGCGTTATTTCGATTGGCCGACGTGGGTGACCTTTCCTCCCGCGCTCGCCGGCGTGGAGCTGTTGCGCAACTACGGACCGCTCGGCGGTTTTCCGTGGGGCTCGATTGGGCACGCGTTCGCTTCCATCGACGTGCTGCGCCAAGGAGCCGCGCTGTTTGGCGTCACGGGGCTGACGTTTTTGGCGGGAGTGACCAACGCTGCGCTCGCGTCGATCGCACTCGCACTGTTGCGCAAGCGCGCCGTCAACAAAGTGCCAGTGGTGATGGCGACGTTGCTGTTGGCTGGCGTGTGCGCGTACGGCGCCGTGCGCATGCAGCATGTGTCGACCGGGCCGACGGTGAAAGTCGCATTGCTGCAGCCCAACGTCGACGAGGGCCTCGCGGACTTGATGCACGCGCCGAAGCAGGAAGTCCTCGAGCGGTTCTACGCGCAGCAACAAAAGGCCCTCGACCAAGGTGCGCAGCTCGTGGTGTGGCCAGAGGGCTCGTTTCCAAAACGAGGCCTGCCGCGCGACATTCACACGCTGGTGGGTGCTGGTGTCCTGCCGCCCGACGTCGAGGCGGGCCCGCGCTCAGCACTGCGACCGGCGGCGACGGTGCTTGGTGCGGTTGCCGTCGGCAGCGCTGTCAACGACGTCACCGGCCATCTCGACACATTGCACCACAACTCCGCGTTCGTGCTCGATCGCGATCTGCGCGTGAAGGGACGTTTTGACAAGACGCACTTGGTGCCGTTTGGCGAGTATGTGCCGTGGCCACTGGGCGGCATCATTTCGCAGTTCATCCCGCTTGGTGTTACGACACCCGGCACGTCGCTTTACCCCGTCGACGTCGACGTCAACGGCACGACGATGTCGATAGGCCCCATCATTTGTTTTGAGGGCGTCTTTCCAGATGTTGCGCGGGCCTTCGCCAACAACGGCGCGACGTTTTTCGCCAACCTGTCTGACGAGCGTTGGTACGGCGTCAGCGGGATGGCGGCGCAACACATCGAGATGTACGCGCTGCGTGCGACGGAGACTGGCCGCCCTATCGTGCGCTCGACAAACACGGGCATTTCCGGTTGGATCGACAACCGTGGACGCATCTACGACAAAACCGCCATGTACCAGCAAGCTGTGGTCGTCGCCGATGTGCCGCTTGAAACCACTGCGACGTTGTATAACGCGCTCGGTGATTGGTTGGCGCTGCTGAGCTTGGCGTTCACGTTGCTGTGCTGGTTGCGTGCAATGCTTGGCAAGGACTTTCGTCAGCGCAAGCGCAACGTGTTGACGATGCTGTTGGCGGTCGCGGGCACGGTGTCGATTGGATGCGGCATGTGGCGCTGGGTGTCGAATATCACCATGGATGAAGCGCGCTCCACGCAAGCCACGCTGATGGTCATCATGGGCCTGCTGGTTGCGTTTGGTGCGCTGTCGGGTCGTGTGTGGGGTCGTCGCGCGATCTACGTCGTCGCCGCGGTGTTGATCGTCGGCGCGACGGTGGCTGCGATCACAACGTCGCCTTGGTACCTCGCATGGTGTTTGGTCGCAGCCGTGATCGCGGGCTTAGCGCGCAAGGCCTAACGACGACGTCGCGCAAGCAGGCAAAGTGCTAAGGCCCACAAGCTGTGCGCGGGGGCGGCGCCGCAGCCCGGTGTCGCCGTTGTCGAGTGCTCGACGGTAGCCGCGTTGCTGTTTCCCGCGAGATCGCTGACGGACAACGTCAGCACAAACGGCACGCCGAGCAGACGCGGCAACGACAGCGTAGGGATGCGCAGGACTAGCGTGTCACCGACGCGCGACGCCAAGTGCCCGTCGCCGAGCGCAAAGCTGTTGCCGTTAATCTCGACAACCGCGCCGTAACGCAACTCGACCGCATCAGCTTGGTCGTCGCTGCCGGCTTTCAAGTGGACGATAAGCGCCGGCGTATCTGCCGAGCAAGCGTCGTTGGAGACGATCGGTTGCACGTCTTCATCAAAGCCGATGACGACGGGGCGCGCGGGACGTTGTTGGTCATCGCCCGCACCCACCGCGATTTTAAAACCCGTCTCGATGCCGTCTTGCCCAACAGCGCAGCCTTCGCACACGCAGTTGGGGCAGGCGCGAAACACCACGTCGTAGGTCGTGTTTGGCGATAGCGCACGCGCCGGTTGCAGGGTCGTGGCGACGTCGCTGTCGGTGACGGGCACAAGCGGCGTCAACGATCCGTCGGGGGCGCGCAGACTCATCGGCACGGCCTCAAAAGCAAAGCGC